>CAZBIG010000012.1:3540-20300 GCA_964491865.1 uncultured Neomegalonema sp.
CCGCGCCGTCGAGAGCCGCGCCGTTGAGACCCGAGCCGTCCGCAGCGCCGCCGCCAGGCGTCCAAACCGCTTCGCCGTCATCCTCGCGTCCTTCTCGTCATCGCGCGCCCGCCTTTCGCGTTAAGGCGGGCTCAGGGCGCGCGCAGAAAGGCGCAGACCGCGCGCTCGCTGTCGAACACCAGCCCTTCGTCCGACAACCGAAACGTCACGCCGTTGTCGAACTGCAGCGCGCCGTCGACATAGCGGCCGATCCAGCGCGAGTCCTCGAAGGCCGACTGGTTCTGCGCGCGCCAGCCGTATCGGTAGATCCGGCCCGTGCGCTCGATTCGGATCCCGTAAATGCAATCGATCCGGTCGTCGCGGCGCTCGACCATGCGGCCGAACTCCCATTCGCCGATGAACGCGTCGGGGCCGCCCGGGCCGATCCCGCTCTGGGCCGGCGCCGACGCGCCGCATTGCTCGGCGACCGCGCGCAGGCAGGCCACATAGTCCGCTTGTTGGTCGACGCAGCTCCCGCCGCCCGTGCCGCCTTCCGCCTCGGCGTCGATCGCGCCGGCGCTCAGCCGCTCGAGGCACGCCGCCGTCAGACGCGTGTCGCAGCGCGGCGCGGCGCAGTCGATCTCGTCGGCGATCGCAGGGCCGGCGAGGCGCGCGCAAAGCGCCGCCGCCGCCAGCGCCGTCAGGATCTTCAGCGCCGTCAGGTGTCGCGTCGTCGCCATCGCCTCCCCCAAATCCGCCCGGCCTCGGGCCGCGACGGCAGATTAACCGAGCCGCGCTTCGATCGCGAGCGATCCGTCGAGCCCGCTGTCGAGCCCCCTGTCGAGCCGCTGTCGACCCGCGCGGTCCGCGTCGCGCGGGTCGGATCAGCGCCCGGCGGGGCGCGGGGCCATGCGGCCCGACGCGGCCCAGGACAGCGCGTCCTCCAGCTGGTCGTCGCCCCAGAACAGTTCGGTCGCGCCCCCGCGCGCCACCGTGAAGCTCGGGGCCCCGAACAGGCCCAGCGTCCGCGCGGCGTCGACCGAGGCGCGCAGCCTCGGCTTCAGCCGCGGGCCGGCGGCCTCGGCCCGCAGCCGATCGGGGTCGAGCCCGGCTTCGGCGGCGCAACGGTCCAACACCTCGGCCCGGGCGATGTCTTCGCCCCGGGCCCAGAGGGCGCGGCTGACGGCGCGGCAAAAGGCCGGGCCCGCCGGCGTCTCGAGCGCGGCCAACGCCAGCCGCGCCGCCGCGACCGAGTTGGCCGGCAGCGGGCCGTCGCTGGTGAAGGGCAGGCCGTACGCCTGGGCCCGGCGCGCCACGTCGCGAAACATGAACGCGCCTTTGGCCGGATAGATCTTGAACGGCGAGGTGTCCCAGCCCTGCGCCGCGAACGGCGGGCCCAGCAGAAACGGCCGCCAGTCGATCTCGACCTCCGCCCGGTCGGCGGCGGTCTCGATCCGTTGGAGGGTGAGGTAGGAATAGGTGCTGGCGAAATCGAACCAGAAGCTCACCCGCACCGGGTCCGCCGCCGCCATGCCCGCCCTCCGTTACGCCCAGCCCGCCAGCGCGAGCCCGAGACCGGCCAGCGCCCCCAACGCCACGAGCCACTGCATCTGCAGGTTGAGCCCGAAGGCCAAGGCCGCCGCCGCCAACGCGATGCCCGCGCGCGTCAGGTCGACGCCGTAGAGCGCGCCGAGCGCCGCGGGCGTCTCTGGCGTCAGCGCCGCCGCGCCGAGATACACGGCGAGGTTCGCGATCACGCCGACCACGGCGGCGGACACGCCGGCCAGCGCCCGTCGCGCCAACGACAGGTTCTGCAGCCGCTCGACATAAGGCGCCGCCGCCAAGATCAGCATGAAGGACGGCGCGAAAGTGTAGAAGCAGGCGAGCGCCGCGGTGAGGATCGCGACCGGCGCGTCGCCCGGCCCCTCCCAGCCGGCGTAGAACCCGGCGTAGACGTTCACCAGGATCAGCGGGCCCGGCGTCGATTCGGCGAGGGCCAGCCCGTTGATCATCTCGGCTCGGTCCAGCCAGCCATAGGTCTCGACGGCGCGTTCGGCCACGTAAGGCAACACCGCGTAGGCCCCGCCGAAGGTGACGAACGCCGCCGAGGTGAACAGCTCGGCGACGCCGTCGAACGGGTCTGCCCCGAACGCGGCGCGGACCGTGACGAACACCGCGACCGTCAGCGCCGCAAAGGCGGCGACGATCTTCAGCGCATAGGCGCGCGATCCGGGCGGCGCCGGCTCGACGTCCGGCTGGGCGGGGCCGTGGGGCAGCAGCAGCCCGGCGACCGCCGCCAGCGCCACGATCAGCGGGAACGGCGCGCCGAGCGCGTAGATGCCCACGAAGGCCGCGGCCGCCAGCGCCGCCTGGGCGACGCCGGTCAGCGCCTTCTTGCCGATCCGGAACAGCGCTTGGGCGATGATCGCGACCACCACCGGCTGCACGCCGAGAAAGATCGCCTGGACCCAGCGGCTCTCGCCATAGGTCGCGGCCGCCCAGGCGAGGCCGATCATCAGCGCGGCCCCGGGCAGGATGAAGGCGAGCCCCGCAAACAGCCCGCCGGCGAGTCCGCCCGTCTTCCAGCCGAGCCAGGTGGCGAGCTGTTGGGCCTCGGGGCCCGGCAGCAGCATCGAGAAGTTGAGACCGCGCAGAAAAGCCTGCTGATCGATCAGCTTTCGCCGATCGACGAGCTCGGTCTGCATCATCGCGATTTGGCCCGCCGGCCCGCCGAAGGACAAAAGGCCGATCTTCAGCCACATCGCCCGCGTGTCGCCCCCGCCCGGCTTCGCGTCGCCCGCGTCGATCGCTTCGCCCGCCCCGTCGGTTCCCATCCGCCCTCGCTCCCCTCTTGCGCCTCGACCGATCGGCGGGCGCGCGCCCTCGGCGCGTTCGGCGCCCGCGCCCGCCCCATCAAATAGGCCGCGTTCTCGAATGTCCGCCGCCGCTGGTCAGCGCGCCGGGGGGCTCAGCACGCGTTGCGGACGAAGCAATTGACCAACAGCACCTGCAGCAGCTGCAGACCGATCAAGAGCACCAGCGGCGAGAAGTCGAGCCCGCCGGTCGGCGGCAAGATCCGCCGGATCGGCTCGAGCAGCGGGTCGAGCAGCTGATTGATGCCGTTGTAGATCTGGAAAACGAATGGCTGGCGCCGGTTTAAAATATCGAATTGAATAAGAAGCCCCATGATCAGTTGGATGAGGACCAGGAAGAAGACGATATTGATCAGCGTGCCGATCAGCCAGATGAGGGTGTTCATTAGACGGGTCCTGTTGTTCTCAGCGCGGCGTCCGCCGGCCAGCGTCCGGCGCGCGGGGTCGGTGCGGCGTCGATCGGATCAGCCCTGCGCGAACCGCGTTTAACGTCGGCTTAATTGAAGTCGCGGCAAGACATACGGGCGGCTGTCGGCGCGGACAAGCCGACCGCGGCCGCGGCCGGTTCGAGCGTCGCCGATCGGCCGCGCCGCCCCGGGCGCGCTTGCTTGACAAGCCGTCGGCGCGGGCGTACCCCGCCCGAGCTTCAAGGGCCCGTAGCTCAGCTGGGAGAGCGCAGCGTTCGCAACGCTGAGGTCAGGGGTTCGATCCCCCTCGGGTCCACCAAGGCTCCGCAGTCTCCACGTCGCATCGCGCGCGCCGCCGGCGCGTCCGCCTCACGCCCGATAGACGAGCGCCGCATCCGCTGCGGCGTCGGCGGACAGCATGGCGTCGATTTTCGGACGGTCCGGCGCGAGCCGACACACCGGGTCGGCGGCCGAGGGATCGCCGGCGATCGCGGCCGCCTGGCACCGGCAGCCGCCGAAATCCAGGGTTTTGCGCGCGCAGCTGCGGCAGGGCTCGACCATCCAGTCGACGCCGCGAAACGCGTTGAACGCCGGGTCGTCGCGCCAGATCGCGCCCAGATGCGCGTCGCGCACGCTCTGAAAGGCGAGGCCGGGGATCCCGTCCGCCCCGTGACACGGCAACGCCCGGCCGTCCGGCGCGACCACCAGCCCGGTCGATCCCCATCCGCCCATGCAGGCTTTGGGGTAATCGGCGAAGTAATCCGGCGGCACGAAATCGATCGCCAGCGCGCCCTTCAGGGCGGCGCGCCGCTCGGCGACCACGGTCTTCGCGCGCGCCACCTGAGCGCGGGTCGGCTGAAGCGCCGCGCGATTGCGGGCCGCCCATCCGTGGAACTGCACGCACGCGACCTCGATCCGGCGCGCGCCGAGCGCCGCCGCCATGTCGATCGCCCGCGCCACGCCGTCGAGGTTCAGCCGGTGCATCACCATGTTCACGGTCAGCGGAAAGCCGAGGTCTCGGATGAGGGCGGCGACCGCCAGTTTGCGCTCGAACGCGCCCGCCCGCCCGGCGATCCGGTCCGCGCTGTCGGCGTCAACCCCTTGCAGCGACAATTGCACATGGTCGAGCCCGGCGTCTTCGAGCGCGCGCAGCCGCGGCTCGGTCAGGCCGAGGCCTGAGGTGATCAGGTTCGTATAGAGCCCGCGCCGCGCCGCCGCGGCGGTCAGCGCGACCAGGTCGCGGCGCGCCGCCGGCTCGCCCCCCGACAGATGCAGCTGTAGAACGCCGATCTCGGCCGCTTCGGCGAACACGCGCGCCCAGCTCTCGGTGTCGAGTTCGGCGCTTCGCCGGGTCAAGGCGAGCGGGTTCGAACAATAGGGGCATTTCAGCGGGCAGCGATGCGTCAACTCGGCCAGCAGGGCGATCGGCGGCGGCGCGTCAGTCATGGCGAAAATCCAGCAGCCTCTTGTCCGCAAGGTCGGTCAGGAACGCGTCCACGTCGCCGGTCACCGCGTCGAGCGGCGCCTCGAAGGTCTCGGCCAGATCGGCGCAAATGGCGGCGACCGGGGTCGCGCCGTCGACCCGCGACAGGATCGCGTGCGCGATGTCGTCGAGCAGGATCGCGCGCTCGGGTCCCAGCAGCACATAGGTCGTCCGCACGCGATCCCAGCGGATCCGCACGCCTCGGGGCAAAACCGGCGTCACAGCAGGCCTTCGCCGGGCCGCCACGCGCCGGGCGGGATGCGGCCGGGGGCGACATAGGCCGCGTCGAGCGCATCGAGCTGCGCCCACAGCACGTCGGTCTTGAACTCGAGAGCGGCGGCCGCGCAGTCCTGCTCGGCCTTGGTGCGCGCGCGGTCGAGCACCCAGGCCAGGCCGAAGGCGACGTCGGTCGGCGCCTCGGTCAGCCGATTCTGGAAATAGGCGAGCGTCTCGGGGCTGGCGAAGTCGTAATGCTCGAGCAGCCCTGCGATCCGATCCTTGTGAATCTTTGGGGCGAACAGCTCGGTCAGCGAGGAGGCGACCGCGGCGAGCAAGGGCTGCTCGCGGACGAACCGGACATAGGCCTCGACCGCGAAGCGCGTGGCCGGCAGCACCCCGACGCCCGAGGCGACGTAGTCGGGCGACAGACCCACCCCTGCCGCGAGCGTCAGCCAGCGGCGCAGGCCCCCTTCGCGCCCGGTGGTCGGGTCCGGGTCGCCGTCGTGATCCTCGATCCGTCGGCGCCAGACGCGTCGCAGATCCGGGTCGGCGCAGCGCGACAGCAGCGCCGCGTCTTTGAGCGGAACGCCGCTCTGATACGCGTAGCGGTTGATCACCCAGGCGCGCACCTGATCGATCGTGCAGCCGCCGCTGTGCAGCCGCTGATGGAACGGATGCTTGTCGTGATAACGCGCGTCGCCTATACGGCGCAGGCGCGCTTCAAAGTCTGCGCGGCTCAGTGCTGTCACAGGCGAAACTCCATGCCGTCCTGCGCGACCGTCCAACCGGCGGCTTCCACCCGCCGGCGCTCGGGCGCGTCCGGTTGCAGGATCGGGTTGGTGTTGTTGATGTGCACATAGACCTTTCGGGCGCGCGCGGCGGCCAGCCGCGCCAGAGAGCCGTCGGGGCCGTTGATCGGCGCGTGGCCCATGCGCCGCCCGGTTTTCGCCCCGACCCCCAGCCGCGGCATCTCGTCATTTTCCCACACGGTGCCGTCGAACAGGATCAGGTCCACGGTCTCGAGCCGCGCGACGAGCTCGTCCGACACCGCGGCGCAGCCCGGCACGTAACCGAGCCGGCGGCCGCCGGCCGACAGGATCACGCCGATGGTGGTTTCCGAGACGATGTCGGTCGCCACGTCGCCGACTTCGCGCCACAGCGGAACTTTGCCCGGAACCGCGAAGCACTCCGCCCGCAGCCCGTCCAGCTCGAGGACCTCGCCCAGCGCCATGGGTTCCCGCGTCACCAGCGCCGGATCGAGCGCGTCCATAAGCGGGTTCTCGGCCAACGCCGCGTGGATCTCGGCCGTCGCCCGGATTTCGAAGGGGGTCTTTTCGCGCAACGACAGCAGGCCGACCACATGGTCGACGTCGCCGTTGGTGAGCAAGACCCGCTCGATCGGGCTGCCGCGCAGCGTCGCGGGCGCGAGCGCCGGCGTCGCGGCGAGTTGCGTTCGGACGTCTGGCGAGGCGTTCAAAAGGGTCCAGCGGCGCCCGTCGGCCGAGACCGCCGCCGAGCTTTGGGTCATGGGCCGCAGGCGGCCGGCCCGCGCGTCCGCGCAGTTGCGGCAGCCGCAATTCCACTGAGGCAGGCCCCCGCCGGCCGCGGCCCCGAGAATGATGCAGCGCATGGCGGCCGCGCCCGCGGACGTCGTTAAACGGCGTCGCCGCCGCGGCGGTCGTCTTCGGCCGGCGCGTACATGTTGATCTCCATGCCGCAGGCGATCTCTTTGGTCTTCGGCGCTTTCCAGCTCATGCGTCACCTCTTCGCGCTTGGTGTGGTCTCGCCCAGATCCTTGGTCGAAACCTGGGTCGGCCCCGGGCCCGCGTCGCCCCGGGCTCGCGTCAAAATGGGGCCGCCGCGCGTCGGGGACAAACGAACAATCTGTGACCGCCGCGCCGGCGGCGGCGGCGCGCTCAAGCGCGGCTCACCGTCAGTTGACGCCGTTTGATCGCCGGACGCGCCAACCGCCGCCCGAAACCCAAGGCGCAGGGCCGAATTCCTGATAAGCAGCTTGGAACGACGACGCGCCGAAGCGGGCGCTGAACGACGAGGGCCTTTCGGATGAGCGAACCGACCCGCATCGCCCGTCGCCTGCGCGGCGCTTCGGGCCCCGAGTTGGCTGCCGCCCGCGCGCAGGCGCATCGGGCGGTCCAGCACGCCTCGCTCGCGGCGCGCGCGTCCCTGCCGGCCGTCGCCGATGACAGCCATTCAAACCTCGCATGGGACCCCGCCGCCCAGGCGTTCGTCTCGCATCCGCTGTCGGACGCGGGGGCCGCGGTCGCGGTCGATCTGGCGCCCTTCGCTCTGCGCCTGACGGGCCCCGCTCCGGCGGCGCTGTCGCTGGCGGGCGTCTCGCCCGCCGAGGCCGCCGCCTGGCTCGACGCGCGTCTCGCCGAGGCCGGGCTCGGCGTCGTGGGGGCGGCCGGCGCGCCCTACGCCCTGCCGTCCGAGGTCGCGGCGATCAACCTGTACGACGCCGTCGAGGCGCTCGACGCGCTCGCCGCCTGGTACGACTTGGCGGCCCCGGCCCTGAGCGCCTTCGCCCAAACGCTAAGCGCGGTCTCGCCTGGGCCCAGCCCCGTGCGCTGTTGGCCGCATCATTTCGACATCGCGACCTATGTGGCGCTCGAGGTCGGCGACCCCGAGACCGCGCGCGGCGTGGGCGTCGGCTTGTCGCCCGGCGACGAGGCCTTTGACGAGCCTTACTTCTACGTCAATCCGTGGCCGCGTCCGGATCCGTCGTCGCTGCCGCCGGCGCCGCCGTTGGCCCATTGGCGCACGGAAGGGTTCGTCGGCGCGGTCGCGACGGCGGACCGGGTGCGGGCCCTTGACGACCCGGGACCCGAGGTCGGGGCGTATCTCAACGAAGCTTTCGCGCGCGCCCGCGCGGCGCTGGCGGCGGGCTGACCCGCGCCGCGACCGCGGGTCCGGACTTGCGCCGGTTCGGACTTAAAGGAGGGACGACATGCGTTTGGTGATAGAAGGCGCGCTCCGGGGCGAGGCGCCGCGCGACGTGTTGCGCCGCGGCACGATCATCGCGATCATCAGCTTTCTGACGCTGATCGATCTGTTCGGCAGCCAGGCTCTGCTGCCGCTGCTGGTTGAAACCTACGGCGTCGAGCCCGGCGTCATGGGCACGGCGGTCAACGCGTCGACCTTCGGCATGGCGGCCTCCGGCCTGGTGGTCGCCTGGTACGCCGACCGCATAGACCGCAAACGCGGCATCTGGCTCAGCCTGGCGCTGCTGGCGATCCCCACGACGCTGTTGGGCTTCTGCGACGATGTCGGCCTGTTCGCGCTGCTGCGGGTCGCGCAGGGCGTGTTCATGGCGGCCGCGTTCACGCTGACGATGACCTATCTGTCCGAGGAATGCGACCTCACCGCCGCCACGGGCGCGATGGCCGCCTACATCACAGGCAATGTCGCGAGCAATCTGTTCGGACGCCTGCTCGCGGGCTCTCTCGCGGAGCAAATCGGCTTGTCGGGAAGCTTTTTCGCGTTCGCGGTGTTGAACCTGCTCGGCGCCGTCTTCGCCTATCTGTTCATCGGCGCAACCTCGGGACCGCGGGGCGCGGCCGGCGATCCGCCGCTCGAGGCGTGGAAGGCGCATCTTTCAAACCCGCCGCTGCGCGCGAGCTTCGCGATCGGCTTTATCATCCTGTTCCTGTTCGTCGGCCTCTACACCTATGTGAATTTCGAACTTGTGGGCCCGACTTTGGGCGTCGATCCGAGCATGCTCGGGCTCGTCTACTTCGTCTTTCTGCCGGCGATCCTGACCACGCCCAGCGCCGGCGTGCTGGCGCGCCGCTGGGGCGCGACGCTCAGCTTTCGAGCCGGGGCGGCGCTGACGGTCGTCGGGATCGCGCTCACAATGACGCCGTCGCTGTGGCTTGTGCTGCTCGGGATGGCGCTGATCGCCGTGGGGCTGTTCTTTGCGCAGGCCGCCGTCGCCGGCTTCGTCGGTCGGGCCGCCACCCGCGCCCACGCCGCGGCGAACGGGCTTTATCTGTCGAGCTATTATCTCGGCGGACTGATCGGCGCGTATGCGCTCGGGCTGTTTTACCAGGCGAGCGGTTGGTCGGGGGTCGCGATCGCGGCGATGGCGGTGAGCGCGCTTGGCATGCTGTTGGCCGGCGGCCTGCGGCATCGGCCCGAGCTTGCGCGGCCCGAGCGGCCCGCCTAACGCCTCGGCGGCCCGGCTTGGGGCTCGGGGCTCGGCTTGGCGGCCCGCAGGTCGGCGCGCGCCCCGACCGCGCCGTGGTGGCGAAATGGCGAATAAGTCGCTTTTCCCGCAAAAGCGCGCCTTTCACCCCTGGCGGGTCTCAAGTAGCCGACGCAGCAGGGAAAAGGCGAGCGCTCAAGGCGCTCGAAAAGCGCCGCCGCGCGCCCGTATGGTTACGATTTCATTACGTTGTCGGCGCATTCGCCGGATCGGCGGCGCTTTGTGGGAGAAAAGCCGCATTGGTCGTCTTTTCAGCCCTGAGGGCGGCCTCGCCCTGGGGGTGACCGTTGGCGCTCGCGGGCGATTGAGCGATGGTTCGGGTGGATGGTCTTCGACGCGCCTGGAGGGGGTCGTCGCGACACGCGTGGATAAACGCGGCGCGCCGGTCTTCGTCGAGAGGCGCAGCGAAGGCGGGAAAGGCTTTTGGCCAAGCAGTTCGGTCGTCCGGCGGCTTACGCGCCGCGCCCCGCGCGTCATTCGTGCGGAGGCGACGCGTTCCCGGGGCCGGCGGCCGCGCTTGGCGCAGGGACGGTGAGAGGGGGACGGCATGCGGAAGCGATTTGCCATTGTCGGCGTCGGGGCCTTGGCGCTCGGTCTCGGCGCGTGCGCGACGACCGTCGATCAGACCGGCGCGCCGGTTCTTGGCGCAGCGGTGGACGGGCCGGAAAGCCCGCGCCCGGGCGCGTGCTACGGCAAGGTCGTGAAGCCGGCGCAGTATCGCACCGAATTCGAGACGGTGCTCGACGAGCCGGCCGGCAAGAGGCTCAAGGTCGTGCCGGCGGTGTATCGCACGGTTCAAGAGCGCGTCTTGGTGCAGGAAGCCGGGTTCAAGGAGATCGAGGTCCCGGCCACCTATAAAACCGTCACTGAAGAAATCGTCGTGCGCCCGGCTTTTGAAAAGCTCGAGGTGACGCCGCCGGTTTTTAGTCATCGGCGTGAAGAAATCATCGTCGATGAAAAGATCGACAGCTCGGACTTCAAGCCGCAGACGTTCGTGAAGCGGGAGGAGCACACGATCTATAAGCGGCCCGACGAGATCAAGCCGGACGATCGGATCATCGCCGAGATGCCCGACGGGCGAAAGCTGGTGGTGGACCCGAACGTGCGCGTCGTGAAGACCCGCCCGCGGGGGCCGCGCAAGAAAGTCATCTACAAAAAGGTTCTGATCCAGCCTGAGCGCACGCGTCGGGTCACGGTCCCCGCGAAGACCCGCACCGTCACGCGGCGCGTGATCGACACGCCGGCGACGATCCAAAAGGTGCCGGTCGATGCCGAGTACAAGGTGATCGAGCGCCGTCAGCTCGTTACCCCTGAAAAGCGTGTGCTGGTGGATCAGCCGGCGACCTTCCGCCAGGTGCCGGTCGACGTGCTGATCCAGGAAGCGCATGTGGGTTGGGCCGAGGTGCTGTGCGAAACCGAGACAAGCTCCGACACGGTGCGCGCGGTCCAGGACGCGTTGTTCTCCGAAGGGTACTACAGCGGTCCGATCGACGGGTCGTTCAGCTTTGGTCTCCGGAACGCCGTTCGGGCGTACCAGGAGGACAATAATTTGGCCACGGGCGCGCTGACGCTTGAAACCATCCGGTCGCTCGGCATCAGCGCTTAAGCGGGGCCGCACCGTCGAGCCGGCGCCGGGGGTGCATGTTGGACTTCGCGCGCGAAACGCGGCGACAGGGGCGAGGAAGTGGACCATGGGACCGAAAAACACGACGGCGTTGACCGCTCTGTTGTTTGCGATCGGCAGCTTCGGCGCCGTTCCGGAAGCGCAAGCTCAGCCGCATCCTGACTGCTCGCGCGGGGGGCAGCTGCTTTATCCGAACCTGATCGTCAACCGCGAGGACTGGCGGCTGGACACGGTGAGCTGCCAGACGAACCAGCCGCTCGCGACCGGGTTCGTCGCCATTAAGAACATCGGCGCGTGCCCCGCCCAGTTCGACGAGTCGCGCCGCGGCGAACGGCGCGGGCTCACGACCCCCGACGACAACTGGGTCAAGATCTACAACCCGTACAATCTCGACCTGACCACCCCCAGCCTTCCGGGCACGGCGACGCCGCTGCCGTCGCTGTCGGTGCTCGATCAGCGCGGGTTCCGGTTCGAAGTCGGCGACGGGCAGACCAAGCGCGGTCGGAACTTCACCAACCCGGCCTTCATTCCGGGCGCGAAGAGCCGTTTGTCGCGCGAGGATCGCATCCGCCTGCTGCAGCAGGGTCTGATCGAGAAGGGCTTCAGCATCGGCGGCAAGCCGGACGGCGAGTACGGCCCGGCGACCAAGAAGGCGGTGCGGGCCTATCAGAAACGCGAGGGTCTGTTCGAGACGGGCGTGCTCACGCCCCGCCAGGAAGAAGAACTTTACAACGACGTCTTCATCAAAGGCGGCGCCCAGGGCCAATTCGTGACCGTGGATCTGCTGGTGGTCGTCGACCCGGACAATCTGGTTGATGAGGGCCCGAACGAGGCCGACAACATCTTCTGGGTTGAGGTCCAAATCGATTGCCGGACGCCGGCGGAAATCGCCGCTGAGCGGGCGCGCGAAGCGCTTGCGGACGAAGCCAGCGAAAACACCACTGACAATTGACGACAAAAAAACTCGAGGTCGCCACGGCGACCTCGAGCTGCATCTAAGCGCCTGGCTTAGAATACTTCAGTGTACTTGATGAGAAGATAGAAGATCACGAAGAAGACCACGCCCGTGATCGCCGTGTTCAACGCCCTCATTTGAAAGAAGATGTTGTTGCCGATAAAATCGCTGGCGAACGCGGTCAGGATCCCGCTGATGACGAAGGTCACAAGAAGTTCGCCAAGGATCGGCCGATCGGTCAAGAAACCGCTCGCCAAAACGCCGGCGAAGATCGCGCCAAAGATAAGACCGGTGACAAGAGCGTTCACGAACCGGTTCTTAAAGGTGATTAAGTTCCCGATCAGATCGCTCACGACGACAATTGCAGTGCCGATAGCGGCGATCCGCAAGACTTCGTAGTCCAATTCCATTGTATACCCCCGTGGTCAGGTCGCGGATGGATGCAAGTGCCTATCAGCCGATTTTATCGGCGCACAAGATTTTTTATAGGGCTCTTGTGCTCTACAAATCGGCTGTGACTTGGGCGCGCCTTGCGATCTCAAGAGGCGCTCAAGTCTCGCCGGAACGCGCCTGCCGCCGCCCGCGCCCGGCGCGCGCTCACAAGCCGGCCGCTTCGCGCGCGATGCCGTCGAGCAGGGCCTCGACCTCCTGCATCGGGCCGTCCGGCAGTTCGCGATACCCGATCCGCACCGTCCCCGACCCGTCGCCCGCCTCGGTCACGAACACCGCATAGGGGCAATGGGCGATATTGTCCGGGTCCGCCTCCATCACTTTCCGAGACAGGACGGCCGAACAAAACAAAAAGATATCGGCGTTGGCGAAGAGCGCCTGATCGCCCCCCACATCCTCTTTCGTGCGGTTCAGCATCGCGCCGACATGGCTGACATAATCGATCACGAGGCCCCGATCGATGATCGCCGAACGCAGATCGAACACCGCATCCTCGAAAGCGCCGTCGTAAGCGTAGTATTTCACGCCGTCCGCAGCGGCGGGAACGGCGCCCCCCAGCAGCGTCAGGACCATGGCGGCGGCAAGCGTTGCGCGTCTCATCCGGTCAACTCCCCTCCGGTGTCGGCCCCATAGAGGAAACGGCGCGCGCCGGGCCCACGCCGAGCGCGCGCCGCGGAGATCAGCCGAACATGTCCGCCGTGATGCCGGCGTACCAGCCAAGGCTTTCTTCGTAGGTCTGTTTTCGCAACGCGGCGTCTTCGCCGGTCTGACTGATGAAGCCGTCGACCTTGGCGATTTTGTCGTCGCCGGCTTGATAGCTCGCGCCGACCTTCACGCCGTCGTTTTCATCGATCAACGACCAGCAGGTGTTGGCGTAGCGCGCGGGGAAGACCTTCGAGCCGGTCAGCGCGCCGCGGATCGCCATCGCCGCGACTTTCGCCTGACTGTTTGCTGAAAAGCCCGATTTCGGCATGTCGCCGTTCTGGGTCGCGTCGCCCAGCACATAGACGTTCGGGTCGACGGCGCTCTGCATCGTCGCAGGCGCGATCGGGGCCCAGCCGGCGTCGTTGGTCAGGTCGGCGATGTCGGCGATGCGGCCGGCCTTCATCGCCGGGATCACGTTGCAGACGTCGGCTTTCACCGTTTCGCCGTCGATCAGCAGCTCCATGCTGTCGGGTCGAACTTCCGAGACCTTGCCGAAGTCCCCGCCGACCCACTCGATCATCCCTGGATAGCGGCTCGACCAGCCCTCTTGGAACAGGGCCATTTTCGAGAACTTTTCCTTCGGATCGAACACCAGGATTTTCGCCGTGGGGTTTTGGGCGCGCAGCAGGTGGGCGACCATCGACACCCGCTCATAGGGGCCCGGCGGGCAGCGATACGGGTTCGGCGGGGCGACCATGACGAACACGCCGCCCTCGGGCATGGCCTCGAGCTGCGCCTTCAGCAGTTGGGTCTGGCTGCCGGCCTTATAGGCGTGCGGCATCTTCTGTTGCGCGGCGACGCTCCACCCCGGCACCGACCCGTCGACAAAATCGACGCCCGGGCTCACAACCAGCGCGTCATAGCCGAGCGTGGCCCCGCCCGCGAGCGACACGGTCTTGGCCGCGCGATCGACGCCGACGGCCCAGTCATGGACCACGTTGATCCCGTATTCCGAGGCGAGGCCGCCATAGCTGTGCCCCAGCGAGCCGTAGTCGCGGAACCCGCCGAGGTACAAGTTCGAGAAAAAGCAGGTGTAGTAGGTCCGGGTCGGCTCGATCAGGGTCACGTCGATTGCGCCCTTGGAATCTTTGGCGAGGTAGCGCGCGGCCGTCGCGCCGCCGGCCCCGCCGCCGATCACCGCCACTTTCGGCTTGGCCGATCCAAGCGCGGCCGGCGCGCGCAACAACGCTCCCGCCGCGGCCGAGGTCCCGATAAACCCTCGGCGCGTTACTTTGGTCGTCATGGCGTCCTCCCTATGGACTTTCTTTTAGTCAACGCCTTCGAAGAAGACGGCCAGGCTGGCGATTTCTTCGTCCGTCAGCCGGCTGGCGATCATCCGCATCACAGGATGCGGACGCGCTTCCGATTTGTACGCGTGCATGGCCACGACGAAGTCGTCTTTCGGCCAGCCGGTGATCGAGGGGATGCCCTTGTCGGCCCCGCTCGCCTGGTGGCAGGTCACGCATTCCGTCGCGAGATATTCGCCGTAGGCCGGGTCGCCCTGAACGGCGAGGATCTTCGGATCGACCGCCGGGTCGCTGGGCGGCGCCGTCGGGGCGCTTTCGGGAATGTCCCGCGGGCTCACGGTGTAGGCGCGCAGAAAGGCCAATAGGTGCGCGCGATCCTGCGGGTCGGCGACGCCCCGAAAGCTCATGCGCGATCCGTAGACCAGGGATTTCGGGTTCGCGATGAACAGGTCGAGCTTTTCCGCGGTCCAGACCAGACCGTCCGCGCCGGCGCGCCGCATGGCGCTCGAATAGCCGTAATCGTCCAGCGTCGCCGCCCGCCGTCCGAAGATCTCGTTCAGATGCGGCCCGGACTTGTTGCGCGCGTCGGGCCCGACCGCGTGGCAGGAGCGGCACTTTTTGAAAATCTCGGCGCCGAGCGCCGGGTCGCCGAACGCGGTTTCAGTCGCGGTTGCGGCGCTGGGCGTCGCGTCGCCGGTCGCCTCGGCCAGGCGAAGCATGTCGCGCGGGCCGCCCGGCGCCGTCCCGCTAAGCTTGAGGTCGCCCGGCAAGTCGCCGGGCAGATCTCCGGGCAGCTCGCCCGAAATCTCGCCGGACTGCGCCGCCGCCGGCGCGCCGCCATGCGCCAGCCCCGCGCACATCACCGCAGCGGAGAGCCATCGGGTCGGGCCGGCGGCCGGCGGAGGGGTGATGGCGAAACGCTCTTAAGATATTCGATGACCGCCGCGCGCTCGTCGTCTTTCTTGAGCCCGGCGAAGTTCATCTTAGTGCCCTTCGCCCAGCCTCGGGGATTCGCGAGGAAGGCGTCAAGCGACGCATCGTCCCATACCGCGCCTTCTTCGGCTTTCTCGACGAATACATTTGAGTACCTGAACCCGTCGACTTGGCCGATCGGCGCGCCAACGATGTCGTTCAGGATCGGGCCGACCCGATTTTTCGCGCCGTCGCCCACCTGGTGGCAGGCCTTGCATTTATTGAACACTTTCTCGCCTTCGGCCGCGAGATCGGCGTCGAAGGCCGCCGGGGCGGGCGCGGCGGCGGGCTCGGCCGACGCCACGACCGTCTCCGACGCCGTTGTCGCTGAAGCCTCCTCTTCGCTCTCGGGCGTCACGTCGAGAACGCGGGCGCGCGCGGTGATTTCGACGGCGTCTTTACAATTCTCCATGCAGACGTCGCGCGGCCCCCACAGCGGGCTTTGCTCGCGATCATCCATGTAGAAGTTTTCTTCGTTGGGCAGGCGAACCTCGGTGAAGTTCTCATTGCTGAGAACGAATTCGTCATCCACCAAGTCGTTTGAATACAGGATGTACGCCGTGATCGCATAGACTTCGTCGTCGGTCAGCGACTGGGCTTCGCCATAGGGCATGGCGCGGTGCACGTAATCCCAAACCGTCGACAGGTACGGCCAGTAAGAGCCGACGGTCTTCACCGGATCATGGGTCGCGAGCGTGCCGCGACCGCCCGCCAGCACCGGCCAGCGGTCGACGCCCTCGGCGAAGTCGCCGTGGCAGGCGGCGCATTTCTCGGCGAAGACTTCTTCGCCGTCGCTGACCGAGCCTTGGCCTTCCGGCAGACCGGCCCCGTCCGGACGGATGTCGATGTCCCAGGCCGCGATTTCGTTTTCGGTGGCTGGGCGGCCGAGGCCGAGCAGGCCGGCCGGCGATTGCGCGGCCGCGGTGGTCGCGAACGGCATCGCGTGGCCGCCATTCGCGTTGTCGCCAAGATCTCGGGCGAGATACCCGGCGAAACCGACTGTTCCCAGCAGCATGAGCGCGCTGACGCCGCTCCATAATGGCTTTTTATTGATCATCGTTTCGGTGACCCCGTGCAGAGTTCTGGTGCGCCTTGAAGTTGTTGGAAAGTGCGTCGGTCACGAGACTTCCACGTTCTCGGCCGCGCCCTTTTCATTCACGTACCAGGTCTGAATTCCGTTATTGTGATAGATCGAGTTCTCGCCTCGCACCTCGCGCAGCTCTTCCTTCGTCGGCTGCACGTAACCGGTGCTGTCATGGGCGCGGCTCTGCAGCAGAAGCGGCTCGCCGTTCCAATTGAACTCGTAATAGAAGCGGTGCATGGACTTTGACAGACTGGGCCCGTCGATGCGCGCCTGGGACCAATTCTTGCCGCCATCCAGGGTGACGTCGACACGCGGGATCGTGCCCCGACCCGACCAAGCGACGCCCGTCAACATGGTCGGCCCCGGACCATGCGCCAGCGGCGCTTGCGGGCTCGGATTGGTGATGACCGACTTGGCGTCCATCTCCCAGGTGAAGCGACGGGCTTTGCCGTTCGCCATCAGGTCAGTGTATTTCGAGGTCTCTTCGCGGTGGTGCCAGGGCTGGTCGCCGACCTCGATGCGGCGGAGCCATTTGAC
>CAZBIG010000013.1:0-19835 GCA_964491865.1 uncultured Neomegalonema sp.
ACCCCTGAGGTATCTTGCGACGGTTTGGCGGCCGACGTCTCTGCCGCGCCCCGCGCGCGGCGCTGCTGGCCGGCGCGGTCGGCGGCGGCCCGGCGCGCGCGGCGCGGCCGGCCGGATCACACGCTCGGCCCGTCCGCCGCCGTGACTTCCCCGACGTCGCGCCAAACGCCGCGCTTGCCCGAGCGTTTCTCACGCCAGTCGAGATAGCGGAAATAGATCTCGAGCTGGCGGCCGCGAACGCCGGGCACGCCCAACGGGTCGAGGCCGTTCCAGGGCGGAAACGGCGGGCGGCGCAGATGGCCGTGGATCTCGACGCGGGTGGTGGCGCGCGGGCTCGGGCTGCGGCCGTGGAAGCCGAAAGTGTCGGCGATCACCAGCGTGTTGGCGGGCACCGCCACCCGGATCGGCGCGGGCAGGCCCATCTCCTCGAGGTCCTCCGGCCGCGCCCGGAACGAGCCGAGCGCATGATGGCGGCGCGGATCCTCGGCCGCGGTCAGGCTTTGGCGATGCTCCCAGGCCAAACGCTCGGCGGTCAGCCGATGCGACCCGGGCACGAAGGCGAAGGGGCCGTCGTCTTCGCCGACATCGGTGAGAAACAGCCAGAGCTTGGCCGTGGCGTGAAAGGTGTCGGCGTGCAGATCCGTTTGCGGGTCGGCCTGACCGGCTTCGGGCGCGCCGGCCAGCACGGTTTGAAGCATGTAGACCGGGGCCCCGGCCCTGCCGGCGACATATCCGAACAGCCGATCGAGATCGGGGTTGCGGATCGCCAGCGCCAGGCTGGGGCAACGGGCGAGCAGGGCCGGGCCGAGCGGCGTGTGCCGGGTCACGGTGCGGCCTTGGCGCATCTCGCGCGCGGGCGCGGGCGTCTCGAAGGCCAGTCGCCGCACCGCGTCGAAGGCCTCGGCCGGAAGCCAATCGCGCTTCAGCACATAGCCGTCGCGGTCGAAGGCGGCGACATCCTCGGGCGCGAGCCGGCGCGCCAGACGGGCGCGCCGCGCCGCGGCCATGCGCGCCGCCAGACGCACCCGCTCTCGGTGCAGGCCGCGCCGGTTCAGAGCCGGGTCGCCGAGGATCGGGTTCTGCTTGAACGATTTCGCCGTCCCCATCACGCCGAGCGCCGCCGACGCCGCCTGGAGCGGTCGCGACCAGGACAAGCCCGGGCGCGTCGGCCCGCCGCCTTGGTTCGAAGAGGTCGTCATCGTCTTCCCCCCGGCTCCGCCCGAAACGCGCGCGGGGCCGCGCCCGACCGCGCGCGGCCCGCCCGTCGCGGTTGAAGATGCCGGCTCCGAGAGACGAAGACCAGACCGTCGCGGCGCGCGGTTCAGTAACTGTAGTGCGCGAACACCTTCGAGACGTCGCCGCCCCATTCGTCTCGGTGTCGGCGCAGAAGCTCTTCGGCGGCGGTCTCGCCGCTGTCGACCACGCGCCGCAGATCGTTCAGGAAATGCGCCTCGTCGGCGTCGAAACCGTCGGCCTCGGCCCGCGCCTTCAGGCCCGCCGCCGCGATGTCGAGCGTCTGGCGCGCCAGATCTCGCACGCTGCGCCCCGCGACCCGCGCCGACAGGCCAAGCTCGGCCGCGTCGCGACGAAAGCCCTCACGGTCTTCGGCGGTCCAATCCTTGACCAAGTCCCACGCCGCGTCGAGCGCGCCCTGGTCATAGAGCAGCCCGACCCAAAATGCCGGCAGCGCGCAGATCCGCCGCCATGGGCCGCCGTCGGCGCCGCGCATCTCGATGAACTTCTTGATGCGCGCTTCGGGAAACAGGGTGGTGAGATGGTCGGCCCAGTCCGAGAGCGTGGGAACCTCGCCCGGCAGCGCGGGCAGCGCGCCCTTGAGAAAGTCGCGGAACGACTGCCCGGCGGCGTCCAGATATCGGCCGTCGCGATAGACGAAGTACATCGGCGTATCGAGCGCGTAGTCGACCCAAGCCTCGAAGCCGAACCCGTCTTCGAAGACGAACGGCAGCATGCCGGTGCGGTCGGCGTCGACGTCGCGCCAGATCCGCGCGCGGTAGGACAGCATCCCGTTCGGCGCGCCCTCGAGGAACGGCGAGTTCGCGAACAGCGCGGTCGCCAAGGGCTGCAGCGCCAACGCGACGCGCAGCTTGCGGACCATGTCCGCTTCCGAAGCGAAGTCGAGGTTCACCTGAATGGTGCAGGAGCGGAACATCATGTCGAGCCCGTGGCTGCCGACTTTCCGCATATACGACCGCATGATGTCGTAGCGGCCCTTCGGCATCACTGGCATCTCGTCGCGAGACCAGGTCGGGGCCACTCCGAGACCGAGAAAACCGGCCCCGATGGCGTCGGCCACGGCGCGCACTTCGGCCAGATGCTGATTGGTTTCTTCGCAGGTCTGATGGATCGTCGCGAGCGGCGCGCCCGACAATTCGAGCTGCCCGCCGGGCTCGAGAGAGACGTTGGCGCCGTTCTTGGTCAGGCCGATCAGATGCGCGCCTTCTTGGATCGGCTTCCAGCCGAACTGGTCGCGCAGCCCTTCGAGCACCGCTCGGACCGAACAGCGGCCCTCGTAGGGCAGCGGGGCCAGCGTCTCTTTCACGTAACCGAACTTTTCATGCTCGGTGCCGATGCGCCACGCTGGTCGCGGTTTGCAGCCCGAGGCGAGATACTCGGCGAGTTGTTCCGGCCGTTCGATCGGCCCGCCGCCTTGCTGCGGTATCGACATCGCGTTCCTCTCGCCGCGGCGCTCGTCGGGCAGAGCCCGCGCAGTCCGCGAGGCTTATGAGCGGATCTTGCGGGTGGCAAGTCGTAGGCCGCCGGAGCGATCACGACCACTTGACCGCCGCTGGGCGGGGGGAGCCCAGCCTCGGCCGGCGCGCGCGCCCGAACGGGGCGGCCGCGCGTTGCGTCGGCCAGCCGGTCGGTCAGTCGGTCGGCTCGACCGCCATGGCCTCTTGGCTCTGCTCGCCCAGCCCCGTGACGCCCAGCCGCAGCCGGTCGCCGGGGCGCAGGAAGCGCTGCGGGCTCATGCCCATGCCCACGCCCTCGGGCGTGCCCGTGGCGATCAGGTCGCCGACCCGTAACGTCATGTGGCGGCTCATATAGGAGATGATTTCGGCGACGCTGAAGATCATGTCGGCGGTGCTGCTCAGCTGCACGGTCTCGTCGTTCAGATC
The DNA here is from genome assembly GCA_964491865.1 of uncultured Neomegalonema sp. Classification (GTDB taxonomy): domain Bacteria; phylum Pseudomonadota; class Alphaproteobacteria; order Rhodobacterales; family Rhodobacteraceae; genus JBCBRF01. The sequence continues at coordinate 3,138 of CAZBIG010000013.1, forward strand.
CAGAAACAGCGCGAGCGCCTGGGGGTCCTCGATCTCGTCGGCGGTGACCAGCCAAGGGCCCGCCGGGCCGAAGCTGGGCGCCGACTTGCCCTTGATCCACTGGCCCGATCCCTCGAGCTGAACGGCCCGTTCCGAGACGTCGTTGATCACGCAATAGCCGGCGACGACGTCGAGCGCTTCGGCCGTCGAGACGCGCGAGGCTTCACGGCCGATCACGATCCCGAGTTCGACCTCCCAGTCGGTTTTTTCCCACCCCGGCGGCAGCAGGATCGGGTCGTGCGGCCCCGACAGACAAGACGTCGCCTTCGAGAACAGGATCGGCTCGGACGGGATCGGCATCCCGGCCTCCTCGGCGTGCCGCCGGTAGTTCAGGCCGACCGCGTGGAAATTCGGCGTATCCGCGACGCACGGCCCGATCCGCTCGCCCGGCTCGATCTCCGGCAGCTGCGCCAGATCGAGCGCGCGCAGCCGATCCAGCTCGCCAAGCGCCAGGCTCGGGCCCGCAAAATCCAGCACGACGCCCGACAGGTCTCGGATCGCCCCGCTCGAGTCGAGCGCGGCCGGCCTTTCGGCGCCCATCGGGCCGACGCGCAGCAGTTTCATCGCCCCGTCTCCTTTCAGCGGATTACTCGTCCGGCCGCGCCGCGCGCGCCGCCCGCGCGCCCGCGTCTCTTGGACCGGCGCTTCCAAAACTACGGACGCCCGCGCGCCGCGCAACGGGCAACCGCCGCGGCCCGCCGCCGCGACTTCTCCCGCGGGCGCGCTATACCGTCTCCCATGACAGCTTCCTTCACAAAACCGCGCCGCGCGTATCGCTGCGCTCTGGTCACAGGCGCCTCCAGCGGCATCGGAGAGGCGTTCGCGACTCTGTTGGCGGAAACCTCCGACCTGGTGCTGGTCGCGCGGACCGAGGAGAAGCTGAACGCGGTGCGCGAGACGATCTTGGCCGCGCGGCCCGAGCGACGCGTCGAGATCGTCGCCGCCGACCTCGCGACGCCCGAGGGTCTGGCGGCGACGGCGCGCGCGGGCGAGGCCGCGGCGATCGATCTTCTGGTCAACAACGCCGGCTCGGGCGCGCTCGGCGCGGTGCTCGAAACCGACCCGGAGACGCTGTCGACGGTGGCGCGGTTGAATGTCGAAGCGCCGATGCGTCTGAGCCGCGCGCTGTTGCCCGGCATGATCGCGCGCGCCCGAACCGCGCGTTCGGCCGGCGGATCGGATCGAGCGGGATTGATCGACGTGGCGAGCACCGCCGCCTTCGCGCCCGCCCCGAATTTCGCCGCCTACGCCGCGTCGAAGGCGTTTTTGCTCTCCTTCTCGGAGGCGCTGCGGGACGAGTTGCGGTCGGAGCCGATCGACGTGCTGACCCTGTGCCCGAGCGCGACCCGCAGCGAATTCGGCGCGCGCGCCGGGTTTCAAGGCGGCCAGCTGCCGTTCGCCTCCGATCCGAGCCAAGTCGCCCGGGCCGCGCTGGCCGGCATCGGACGAACGCCGACCTTGGCGCTGGGGGCCGAGGGCGTTTTGCTGACGCCCGCCGGGATCGGGCGCTCCGTCCTCGCGCGCCTGGTCGGGGCCGCGACCGGCCGGTTGACGCGCGACGTCCCCTAAAGCGCGACATCCCCTGAGGCGCGCTTGGGGGCTGGCGCAGGGGGCCGAAGCGCGGCATTTTCACGGTGTCGCGCGGCCGCCGCCGCGCTTGCCGCCCCGGGGGGAGCCAGAAATGATCCGACGCGCCGCGTTCGCGCTCGCCTTGTCGGCCGCAGGGGCCCTGCTGTCGGCGTCGCCGAGACCGGCCTACGCTCAGGATTGCGCCGACCCGCGTTGTGAAGCGTTGGTGAGCGCCGCTTGTCTGCAGCGGGTGGGGGCCGGCGCGCTGCCCGCCTCGGACGCCTGCGCGGCCGAAAACGCGGCCTATGTCGCGTGCCTGCGCCAAGTCGCCGAGCGCTGTTCCGGGGCGGCGCCCCAGACCGGCGGCGCCGGCTGCACGGCCGAGGACGCGCGGCTCGAATGGGAGCGTCTGCGCGACAGCGCGGACATCGCGGCGCTCGAGGTGCTCGGCCAGTTCTGCGCCGACACGTTGCAAGGCCGCCTCGCCGCCGCCCGCGCCGAGCAGTTGAAGGCCGCTCCGGCGCGCTCGGCGCCGGCGGCCGCGGCGGCGCGCCCGCCCGAGGATGTCGATCCGCGCTACGACAACAGCCCGAGCGATCGGATCGTCGGGGCCGTCGGGGATCTGCGCATCACCGACGCGCGCGACTGCTTCGTGCCCGAGACGCAGACCTTCCGGATGGGCGCCTGGCGCATGCAGATGGCGCGCACCGCGTCGACGCTGTTCGACAGCCGTTACCTCGCCTTCGCGGCCGAAGACGCGAGCGATCGGTTCAGCTTCGTCGGCATCGAGGTCTTGGAGAAGTCGAACGGCTGGTTCCGCTATCGCCCGGCGGACGGCGTGTCTCAGGCGGTCGGTCGGACCGGCAACGCGCGCTTGCAGAACGCGGCGGTCAAGACAACGCCGGATCTTCAGCGCGCCGAGCGCGCCTGCCGGCATTATCGGTGGGGCCGCTTCGACGTCGAACTGAGCGCGGACGAAATCCTGATCGCCTATGACGGCCGCGACAATTTATACGAAAACGAAGTGATCAGGCTCAAACCGGGCGACGCGTCGGGCTTTGATTTTCGAAACAAGCGGTTCGAGTTGCAATGATGCGCAAGGAGGCCGGTTATGCGCGTTGACGTCGGCCGCGCCCCGAGGTTGCGCGCGCAACCGCGAGCGCGCTTCGGGGCGCGGTTGACGGCGCGGCGGCCAGGCGCGCCGCATCGCTGGGCGCGATGAAAACGCTCGACGCCTATTTCGCCCGCATCGCCGCCTCGGGCGCCGTCCGGGTGCGCGCCGTCGCGCTGGCGATCCGCGACGGGGCAGTTCTGGCGCAGCAGCCCGCCGACGATCCAAGCGCTTTTTTCGCCTTTCCTGGCGGCGGCTATGAGGTCGGCGACAGTTTCGAGAGCCGCGTCGCGCAGGAAATCGCCGAAGAAACGACCGCGCGCGTGGTCTCGGCGCGCTACGGCTTCGTGGTCGAGAACCGCTTTCGCTACGCGGGGCGGCCGGTGCATCTGCTCGAGCATTTCGTCTTCGTCGAGCTGGATCGCACGGCGCTGGAGAGCCGCGAAGCGCATCTGACGTTTCACTGGCTCGCGCTGCAGGGGCTCGACCGGATCGATTTGCGCCCCCACGCGGTCCGCGATCGGCTCGCCGACCCGGGGCTTCAAGAGATCCGGCGCCTGAGCGGCCCGTGATCCAGCGCACGAATCTTGCGTGGCTCTGTGAACTGGTTCGCTTTTTTTTCGTCGCGATCCGTGGCGGAGTTCGTTAAGAAACCGTCAACAAACAGGCGAACCTATGGCGAGACAAGCTTGGAGCAGCGCGATGATCAGCGAGAACGACCTGGACGCGTTCGGCTATTACGATCAAATCGCCGATTTTGCGAAAGTCGAGGCGCAACAGGCCGTGGCCATGTCCGTGGTCGAAAAGACCATGCGGATGCAGAACGAGACTTTGCAGGCCAGCGTGGTGGCTTTCGAGATGGCGCTTGACTGGGCGACCGCGCCGATGCGCGCGGCGGCCGCGCTCTCGACGGCGGAACAGCCGGCCTTTCCGGTCTGGCGCGGACCGAACGTCTGCCTTTAAGCCGCGCCGGCCGCCGCCGGCCGGTCTGAGCGGTTTTGTCTGAAGCGGCTGCGCAGGAAGGGGCGGCGCGCGTTGCGCGGCGCGTCGGGTTCAGCCATCGTGACGCGGGCCGGGCGTCGCGCCCGCTTCGCTTCGGAGCCCAGGATGTCCGCCTCGCCGCCCGCCAGCGCGCCGCCGCCCGCAGCCCCGGCCTGGCGGCCGGCCGAGCCGTTCCCGCTGAGCGCGCCGCTGACCGGATCGCCCTTGAACCGGGCCGCCGAACTGCGCAACGACCCGACCGCGCTCGCGCGGTTGGCGGGGGCCGCCGAGACCCGAACGCTGCTGCTGTGGCGCGGCAAGCTGCCGATCGCGCTCGGTCCCGAGGGGCCGCGGCTGGCCTGGGCGGCCCCGTCGTCGGCCCTGTCCGGCGCCGCGCGCGAAGACGCCAGCTTTCTCGGCGCCTGCGAGGGGCGCGCCCGTTTCGCCGCCGACCTGTCCGATCACGACGACCCCGCGGCGCTCGGCCTCTGGGCGGGGCCGCCCAAGTTCATCGATCTGCGCTCGATCGGAACGGATCTGCCGCCGCCTGAGGCCGCGATCGTCGCCGAAGCCAAGGCGCTGCTGGACTGGCACGGCGCCCACCGCCGTTGCGCGCGCTGCGGCGGCGAGACCGCGCCCGCGTCGGGCGGCTGGCGGCGGGCCTGCGGGGCTTGCGGGGCCGATCACTTTCCACGCACCGACCCGGTGACGATCATGTTGGCCACCCGGCGCGGGGCCGACGGCGTCGAGCGGGTGATCATCGGCCGCCAGCCGAATTGGCCCGAGCGCATGCACTCGCTGCTGGCGGGCTATGTCGAGCCGGGCGAAACGCTCGAAGAAGCGGCCCGGCGCGAGACCATCGAGGAAGCCGGGGTCGCGGTCGGGCGCGCCGGCTATTTGACCTGCCAACCCTGGCCGTTCCCCTCGACGCTGATGATCGGCATGTGGGTCGACGTCTTGTCCGACGCGCTCACCCCCGATCGCGAAGAGCTCGAGAGCTGCCGGTGGGCCACGAAAGCCGAGGTCCGCGAGGCGCTGGCCGGGCGTCATCCGGAGTTCGACGCGCCCCGGCGCGACGCGATCGCAAGGACGCTGTTGCGGGCCTGGGCGGAGGATCGGCTCGACCTGTCGGCGGCGGCGACCGGCGCGGCCGACTGAGCGGTCGGGGCCGCCCGATCGCCCGGCCGCGGCGTCACCGCTCGTTTCGCGCCGGCGAGGCGGGATAGACGCCGAGCACCTTTAAGAAGCTCGTGAAGAATTGCAGCTCTTCGAGCGCCCGCTGGACGGCGGGGTCGTCCGGGTGCCCCTCGATATCGGCGTAAAACTGCGTCGCGGTGAAGGCGCCGCCAAGCATGTAGCTCTCGAGCTTGACCATGTTGACGCCGTTGGTCGCGAAGCCGCCCATCGCCTTGTAAAGCGCGGCGGGGATGTTTCGGACCCGGAACACGAAGCTGGTGATGGCCGGGCCGCTCAGCCGGTCGGCCTCGATCTTTTGGCGCGACGCGATCAGAAATCGCGTGGTGTTGTGCGCCGCGTCCTCGATGTCGGTCGCCAGCCGCTCGAGCCCGTAGATCTCGCCCGCAAGGGTCGAGGCGATCGCGGCCGCGCGCGTGTCGCCGGCCGCCGCGACCTCTTTGGCCGACCCGGCCGTATCCGCGCCGATCCGGGGCCGAATGCCGTGCGTGCGCAGGAAATCCCGGCATTGCCCGAGCGCGACCGTGTGGCTCTGCGCCGTCTCGATGTCCGCGAGCCGCGCCCCCGGCGGCGCGAGCAGCTGCAGGCGCACAGGCAGAAAATGCTCGGAGATCAGGTAGAGCCCGCTGTCGGGCAGCAGGTGGTGAACGTCCGCCACCCGGCCGTAGAGCGAGTTTTCGACCGGCAGCATCGCAAGTTTGGCCTCGCCGGACATGACCGCGGCGATCGCCTCTTCGAAGCTGGCGCAGGGCAGCGGGGTCATCTCCGGATGAACCTCGCGGCAGGCTTGGTGGGAATAGGCCCCAAGCTCTCCCTGAAACGCGATGCGTCCGGCGCGGTCGGATGGGTTCATGGTCACGGCCTTCTGCTCGGCGCGCGACAGGGGCCGGTCAAGCCGGCCGCGCGACGCCGCGACGACGCGCCCCAAGGCGCGGGCGATCCGACCTTTATATGCAGCGGAGCGATATTGCATACCGCGTCGGGCTGCGCTCTTTGGCGCGGCGCGCGGCGCTCGCCTTAGGGAGGCTTTGGAAAGCGGCATGAATGGTTTCGAGCTCACGAAGGTCCTGGGCGCGTTCTGCGGCGCCTATGCGATCTATCTCGCTCTCACGATCGTGACCCAGGGCGTGTTCGGCGCCGGCGGCCACCATCACGGCGGCCACGAAAAGTTGGCGTTCGCCATCCCGGTCGAAGAAGAAGAGGTCGCCGAGGCGGCCCCCGAAGAGGCCGAGCCGGCGATCGAAACGGTGCTCGCCTCGGCCGACCTCGCGTCGGGCGAAAAGGTGTTTCGTCAGTGCAAAGCCTGCCATGTGGCCGAGAAGGGCGGCGCTCACAAAGTCGGCCCGATGCTGTACGGCGTTGTCGGTCGCGAGATCGGCGGCACCGACTTCGGCCAATACTCGGGCGCGCTTCCGGGCGGGCAGTGGGACTTCGCCGCGCTGAACGGTTTCTTGGCCGCGCCGCGCGACTGGGCGCCCGGAACCAGCATGGGCTATGCGGGTCTCAAGAAAATCGAAGATCGCGCCAACCTGATCGCCTGGCTGAACGAGCAGAGCGACGCGCCCCTGCCTCTGCCGGCGGAGTGATCCGTCGGCGCGCCGGCGTCGGACCGGTCTCGGCTGCGCCGCATTCGGTCGATTGCATCGACGCGCGTCATACATAACGTTGACGGGCGGCGATGACGGAGACGATCGAATGACGGTGACCCGGCGCGAGTTCATTCAACGACTGACGGCCGGCGGCGCGGCGGCCGCGGGCCTGGCGACCTTCTTGAGCCGCGCTCCTCTGGCGCGCGCCGACACCGGCGCCGCGGGTGGCGGCTGGAGCGGCGGCGGCGCCCGCACGCTCGGCGAGAGCTTGTTGGGCGAGCCGAAGTACCAAGCCGGATTTCCGCATTTCGATTACGTCGATCCGCAAGCGCCCAAAGGCGGGTCGGTGCGCCTCTCCGCCATCGGGCGGTTCGACAATTTGAATTTTTGGAACCGTAAGGGCGCGGTGCGCTCGACGGCGGCGCGCCTCGCGGTCGAGAGCCTCATGACCCCGTCGCTCGACGAAGGGTCGACCCATTACGGGTTGCTCGCCGAATGGATGGAGCGCCCGAAGGACGACAGCTGGGTCGCGTTCCGGCTGCGCGACGCGGCGCGGTTTCACGACGGCCGACCGGTTACTGTCGCCGACGTGATCAAAAGCCTGGAGCTGCTGGTCGAGAAGGGCCGCCCGCTTTACCGATACTATTACGCGAACGTCGCCGACGCCGTGGACGAAGGCGACCGGATCGTGCGCTTCAAGTTCGATCAAACCGGCAATAAAGAGCTGCCGCATATCATGGGCCAGCTCGAGGTGTTCCCCGCGCATTGGTGGGAGAGCCGGGATTTTTCGGACAGCCTGCTCGAGCCGTTGCTCGGATCGGGGCCCTACCAGATCGTCGACTTCGAGGCTGGGCGCTTCGTTCAGCTCAAGCGCGCGCCCGATTATTGGGGAGCGACGCTGCCGGTCAATGTCGGCCAGCATAATTTCGATGAGATCCGCCTCGAGTATTTCTTCGAACGCGCCGCGGCGTTCGAGGCCTTCAAGAAAGGCGAGATCGACTATTGGACCGAAAACCGGGCCAAGGCTTGGGCCCAGGACTATGACTTCCCGGCGGTGGCCAGCGGTCAAGTGGTCAAACGCGAGGTGGCGTTCGAGGGGCCGAAGACCGTCCAGACGCTGGTGTTCAATCTGCGGCGCTCGAAGTTTCAGGATCGTCGGGTGCGCGAGGCCCTGAGCCTCGCCTTCGACTTCGAATGGTCGAACAAGGCGATCTTTTACGGGCAGTACGCGCGGCCGGTCAGTTATTTTCAGGGCACCGAGGGGCTGATGCCGACCGGCGCGCCGGACGCGGCCGAGCGCGCCTTGCTCGAGCCGTTTCGCGATCAATTGCCGCCGGGCCTGTTGGACGGGCCGTTCGAGACGCCGAAAACCGACGGGTCCGGGCGCTTCCGAGCGCAGCGCCGGATCGCCAACCGCCTGCTCCAGGAGGCGGGCTACCCGCTCGAAGGCGGCGCGCGGCTGACGCCCGGGGGCGGCCGAATGACCGTCGAGTTCCTCGGCTTCCAAGACTCCCATCTGCCGATCGTCGACCCGTATCTGAAAAATCTCGAGCTGCTCGGCATCGAAGCCTCGTTCCGCGGCCTCGACGCCGCGCAGTATCAGAGCCGCTTAGAGAAATTCGATTTCGATATGATCGTGTGGGGGGTCTCGAATTCGGAAAGCCCCGGGAACGAACAACGCGAGTATTGGGGGTCAAAGGCCGCAGACGATCCCCGCAGCCGTAATATCGGCGGGGTCAAAAACCCGGTCGTGGACGCGCTGATCGAAAAGATCATCTTCGCGCCGGATCGTCAGGCCCTCGAGACGGCGTCGCGCGCCTTGGATCGGGTGCTGCTCTGGGAGCATTACGGCGTTCTGGAGTTGTACGAACCGCGCGAGCGCTTCGCCTATTGGCGTCGCCTCGCCGCGCCGGACCCGCTTCCGCCGCGCAATCCCGGATTTCCAACCGTCTGGTGGTCGACCGAGGCGGACCAGTGAGGGCCCGCGCGTTCGGCGCTCTCGCGGGGATCGCGATCGCGGCTTTGTGCGCCGCGCCGCAAGTTGCGCCGGCGGAACAGCCGGCCGCCCTGGCGACGGCGCATGGCCTGTCCGCCTTCGGCGATCTCAAATACGGCCCAGATTTCACGCATTTCGACTATGTGAACCCCGACGCCCCGAAAGGCGGTCGCATCCGCACCCGGCCGGTCGTGGCCGCGCGGACCTTCGACACCTTCAATCCGTTCATCTTGAAGGGCGTGGCGGCCGACGGGTCCGAGCTGTTGTTCGACACCCTGATGGCGCGGGCCTTTGACGAGCCTGACGCGATGTACGGCCTCTTGGCCGAGAGCGTGACGACGCCGCCCGACCGCTCTTTCGTCGAGTTCCGGCTGCGCGAGGCCGCGCGCTTCGCCGACGGCGCGCCCGTGACGGCGGCGGACGTGGTCTGGTCGATCCAAGCGTTGCGCGACCAAGGCCACCCGGTTTGGCGCGCGCGGCTGGGCGACGTCGAGACCATCGAGGCCCCGGATCCGCGCACCGTTCGGGCGACTTTTCGCCCGGGGGCCCCGACCCGAGATCTGCCGGCCAGCGTCGCCCTCGCGCCGATTTTTTCAAAAGCGTGGTTCGAGGGGAAGAATTTCGGCGACGCGACCCTTGAACCGCCCCTCGGCTCTGGCCCCTATGTGGTTGGCGACTTGGCGCAAGGCCGGTTCGTCTCTTATCGCCGCCGGCCCGACTATTGGGCCGCCGACCTTCCGGTGCGCCGCGGTCAGTATAATTTCGATGAAATTCGATACGAGTACTTCATCAACGCCGACGCCTTGTTCGAGGCCTTCGCCCGCGGGATCATCGACCTGACCGAAGAGTTCAAGTCGCAGAATTGGGCGACGAAGTATGATTTTCCGGCGGTGGCGCGGGGCTGGGTCAAGACCGAGCTGCGGCCGGACGGGCGGCCTTCCGGCACCCAGGGCTATTTCTTCAACACCCGACGCGCGCAGTTCTCAGATCCAAAGGTGCGCGAAGCGCTGGCGATGATGTTCGACTTCGAATGGTCGAACAACGCGCTCTTTTTTGGCATCTATCAGCGCACCGACAGCTTTTTCGAGGGCTCCGACCTCGAAGCCGCGGGGCCGCCTTCCGCCGAGGAACTGGCGCTGCTCGAGCCGTTTCGCGGCGGGGCCGCGTTCGAGGCGGCGTTCGGCGAGGCGGTGACGCCGCCGGTCTCGAACGGGTCCGGAGCCGATCGCCGCTTGCGCCGGCGCGCGATCGGCTTGTTGAAAGAGGCGGGGTGGACCTTCTCGGGCGGGCGGCTGATCGGCCCCGACGGCGAGCCGATGCGGATCGAGTTTCTCGACCGCAGCCAGTCGGCCTTCGACCGGATCACAGGGCCGTATATCGAGAACCTCAAACGGATCGGCGTCGAGGCCGTCTTGCGTCAGGTCGATCCGGCCCAGTATGAGCGTCGCCTGGAGAGCTTCGATTTCGACATTGTGGTCTCGCGTTACGTCATGCGGCCGACGCCGGGAACAGAGATCCGCGGATTCCTGTCGTCGGCCTCGGCGGAGGCGAGCGGGTCGTTCAATCTGGCGGGGGTGCGCAATCCGGCGATCGACGCGGCGATCGACGCGCTGATCGCCGCCGAAGACCGCGACGCGCTGATCGCCGCCGCCGGCGCGCTCGATCGGGTGTTTCGCGCGGGGCATTACTGGGTTCCGCAATGGAACAAGCAGAGTTTCAGCATCGCCTATTGGGACCGGTTCGGACGGCCCGAGGATCTCGGCCTCGACAAGCCGGCTTATGATCGGGCGATCCTGAGCACCTGGTGGTTCGACGCGGAGAAGTCAGCGGCGCTCGACGCGGCGCGCGCGGAGTAAGAGGCGCGAAACCTCGTGTTGAGGCGGGCGGGTCAGGCGCTTCGCGTTCAGCGCGATCGGGCCTGGAACGCGCCGGGCCCCGCCGACCGCCCCGACGCGGGCCTGTCAGTCGGCCCCGGGACGAGAACTTCGACGGCGACGCGCGGCGACGAGAAGGAGAACAGGTTGGGCGCTTACATCCTCAGACGCTTGCTGCTGATCGTGCCCACGCTGTTCGGCATTCTGCTGGTCAACTTCATGGTCATCCAGTTCGCGCCGGGCGGCCCGGTCGAGCGCGTGATCGCCGAACTGAACCAGACCAGCGCCGGCGCGACCGACCGCTTCACCGGGGCGGGCGGCGACGTGTCCGCCGCGGGTCAGGACGGGGGCGACAGCGGCTATCGCGGCTCGCGGGGGCTCGACGAACGCTATCTGGCCGAGCTCGAGGCGCAGCTCGGCTTCGTGCGGGTGGTTTGCGACGCCGGCTATGACGGCCCGCGCGAGGTCTCGGCGCCGGAATGCCGGGTCGGCGTGATCTGCGAACCCGGCTATGACGGTCCCCGAACCCTCGACGCCCCAGAGTGTCAAAAAGAGCGGATCCCCGCCTACGAGCGCTTCTTCGCGATGGTCGGCAGCTATCTAACGCTCGATTTTGGGGAAAGCTTTTTCAAAGACCGCGAAGTGGTCGACCTGATCGCCGAGAAGCTGCCGGTCTCGCTGTCGCTCGGCTTTTGGACCTTCGTCCTCAGCTACGCGGTCTCGATCCCGCTCGGCATCCGGAAAGCCGTGCGCGACGGCGCGCCCTTCGACACCTGGACCTCCGGCGTGGTCATCATCGGTTACGCCATCCCGAATTTCCTATTCGCCGTTCTGCTGTTGGTCTATTTCGCCGGCGGCTCATATTTCCAACTGTTCCCGCTCCGCGGGTTAGCGTCCGAGAACTGGGACGATCTGTCCCTGATTGGGAAAATTGGCGACTATTTCTGGCATATCTTCTTGCCGATTCTGTCGATGGCGGTCTCAGGGTTCGCGTCGCTGACTTTGCTCACGAAAAACTCGTTCCTGGACGAAATCAAAAAACAGTATGTGCTGACCGCCCGCGCCAAAGGCTTGGTTGAGAGCCGGGTGCTTTACGGACATGTTTTCCGAAACGCGATGCTGATCGTGATCGCCGGGTTTCCGAGCGCCTTTATTCTGTTGTTCACCACCGGCGCGCTGTTGATCGAGACCGTGTTCTCGCTCGATGGGCTGGGCTTGCTCGGCTACGAGGCGGTCGTCGATCGCGACTATCCGGTGGTGTTCGGCACGCTGTTCATCTTTTCGCTCGTGGCGCTGGTCGCGCAGCTCATCACCGACATCACCTACACCCTGATCGATCCGCGGATCGATTTCGAAAGCCGGACGACCTGAGATGGACGGGGATTTTTCAAAGACCGGCCAGCGTCGAAGCGGCGTCGCGCGCGCGCTCGACGCGGCGCGGCTGACGGTCGGCGTGCTGGGCGGCCTCGCCTTGGCGGGGGTCCTCGCCGTCGGCGAACTTTTGCGCGGCCGGCTGCCGCGGGTCCGGCTCGACCCGTTGTCCGAGCGCCGGTGGCGCGCGTTCAAAGCCAATCGGCGCGGCTATTACTCCTTATGGATTTTCGCGACGCTGTTCGGCCTGTCTCTGGTCGCCGAGCTGATCGCCAACGACAAGCCGCTCCTCGTCTGGCACGACGGCGCGCTGCTGTCGCCCGTGGCGGTGACCTATATCGATACCCGCTTCGGCGGAGATTACGGCGTGGAGCCCGATTACACCGACCCCGAGATCAAATGCTTGATCAAGTCTGACGGGGAAGAGCGCTGTCTCGGGGCGTTCGACGAAGTCTACAGCATGTACAGCGCGGCGCAGCGCTGCGCCGCAGAGGGCGGCGAAGCCTGCTTGCGCGGCTATGAAAGCGCCGACGCCCTGCGCGACGCGGTGGTGTCGTGCCTGGTCGGCTCGGCCGGCAACCAAGCCTGCTTCGACGCGCCCGAAGAGACGCTGGCCGCCGCGCCCGTGGGATCGGGCTGGACCATCTGGCCCCTGATCCCGTGGAGTTACGACACGATCAATTACCAGGTGAAGCCGCTGCCGGGCCCCCCGTCGGCCGACAATTGGCTCGGCACCGACAATCGCGGCCGCGATCTGCTGGCGTTGACGCTCTACGGCTTTCGCATCTCGGTCGCGTTCGGGCTGATCGTGACCTTTTTCGCCAGCGTCGTCGGGGTGATCGCCGGCGCGATCCAAGGCTTTTTCGGCGGCTGGACGGACCTGTTCTTCCAGCGTTTCATCGAGGTCTGGGCCGCGATCCCAACGTTGTACGTCATCATCATTTTGTCGAGCGTCTTTCCGCCGAATTTCTGGCTGCTCGCCGGCCTGCTGATCCTGTTCGGCTGGACCACGCTGGTGGCGGTGGTGCGGGCCGAGTTCCTGCGCGCGCGAAATTTCGAGTATGTGCAGGCGGCGCGGGCGCTCGGCGTCGGCGACTACACCATCATGTTCCGCCACCTGTTGCCGAACGCGATGGTGGCCACGCTGACGCTGCTGCCCTTCGTGCTGACCGCGTCGATCAGCGCGCTCGCGACGCTCGACTTCCTGGGCTTCGGCCTCGCCGAGAGCTATCCGTCGCTGGGTGAGATCGGCCTGCAGGCGAAAAACAATCTCGACGCGCCTTGGATGATCCTGACCGCGTTCTTCACCTTCGCGATCATGCTGTCGCTGCTGGTGTTCATCTTCGAGGCGGTTCGCGACGCCTTCGATCCGCGCAAGACGCTCACCTGAGCCCCGAGGAGAGGGACGCCCCGCCATGACCGAGCCCGCTTTGGCGACCGCGCGCCCCGCGCCGCTGCTGGAGGTGCGCGACCTGACGGTGTCGTTTCGAAGCGACGGCGGCGACGTCGAGGCGGTGAAGGGCGTGTCCTTCGCCGTCGCCGCCGGCGAGACGCTGGCGCTGGTCGGCGAGTCGGGCTCGGGCAAGTCCGTCTCGGCGCTGGCGACGCTGGGGCTGCTGCCCGACAGCGCGAGCCTGTCCGGCTCGGCGCGCCATTCGGGGCGCGAGACGATCGGCGCGCCGGCCGAAACCCTGCGCAAGATCCGCGGCAACGACGTCTCGATGATCTTCCAAGAGCCGATGACGTCGCTGAACCCGCTTCACACCATTGAGAAGCAGATCGCCGAGAGCCTTGCGCTGCACCAGGCGCTGACCGGCGCCGCGGCGCGGGCCCGGGTGCTCGAGCTGCTGACCGAGGTCGGCATTCGAGAGCCGGAGAGCCGGCTGAAAAGTTATCCGCATCAGCTGTCCGGCGGGCAGCGTCAGCGGGTGATGATCGCGATGGCGCTGGCCAACGATCCGGACCTGCTGATCGCCGACGAGCCCACCACCGCGCTCGATGTGACGATCCAGGCCCAGATCCTGGCGCTGTTGAAGGATCTGCAGCGGCGCAAGGGAATGGGGATGCTGTTCATCACCCATGACCTGGGCGTGGTGCGCAAATTCGCCGATCGGGTCTGTGTGATGAAGGACGGGCTGATCGTCGAGGCCGGCGACACCGCGGCCCTCTTCGACGCGCCGCAGCACCCCTATACGCAAAAGCTGCTCGCGGCCGAGCCGACGGGCCGGGCGGACCCGGTCGACCCCGCCGCCGAGCCGGTGATCGCGCTCGAGGATCTGAAGGTTTGGTTCCCGATTAAACGCGGCCTGTTTCAGACCACCGTCGGGCATGTGAAGGCGGTGGACGGCGCCAGCCTGTCGCTGCGCGCGGGCGAGACCTTGGGCGTGGTCGGCGAGTCGGGTTCGGGCAAGACGACGCTCGGCCTGGCCCTGTTGCGGCTGATCCGATCCGAGGGGCGCATCGCGGTGCTGGGGCGCCAGATCGACGCGCTGAGCGGCTCGACGCTGCGCCCGATGCGCCGCGACATGCAGATCGTGTTTCAGGACCCGTATGGCGCGCTTAGCCCCCGTTTGTCGGTGCGGCAGATTATCGGCGAGGGGCTCGACGTGCATGGTCTCGTGGAGCCGCCCCGCCCGGAGGAGGACACCGGCGCGGCGCGGCGCCGGGTGATCGGCGCGGCGCTCGAAGAGGTCGGACTAGAACCGCCGATGATGGACCGGTACCCGCACGAATTCTCGGGCGGGCAGCGGCAGCGCATCGCGATCGCGCGGGCGATGATCCTCAAACCGAAAGTGGTCGTGCTCGACGAGCCGACCTCGGCGCTGGACATGACGGTTCAAGGTCAAATCGTCGAGCTTCTGCGCGCGCTGCAGCGGAAGTACGGGCTCGCCTATCTGTTCATCAGCCACGATCTGAAGGTCGTGCGCGCCATGGCGCACCGGATCGTGGTGATGCGTCAGGGGCGGATCGTCGAGGCGGGGCCGGCCGAAGAGATCGTGACCCGACCGACCGAGGCCTACACGCGGGCGCTGATGGCCGCGGCGTTCGATCTCGAGGCGGCGCCTGCGGGCGCAGTGGCCGACTGAACGGCGCTCAACCGATCCAGGCGGCCAGCGACGGCGCGAGCGCCACGACGACCGGCGCGCTCGGCGCGGCCCACAGCGCGCCCGCCGCGATGGCGACGCCATAGGGCGCATGCGTGTGCCGCTCGAGCCCGGCGGTCTCGGCGCAGGCGCTTTGCGGATCCGGCGCGGCCGGCGACGGCCGCCGCAGCCGCCGCAACAGGCCGAAGCCAAGCGCCGCGAGCGCGAGCGCGGCGCTGGCGTAGGACATGATCAGCAAGCCCTCGAGCGCCGTCGGCCAGCCGAGCCAAAGCAGCGCGCACGGCGCGAGCTTGGCGTCGCCGCCGCCCCAAACCCCGAGCTCGAACAGCAGCACCGAGACCCCGAGCGCCGCCAGGAACACTAGCGCATGCGCGCCGAAGGCGCTCCAGCCGAGCGGCGACAGGGCCCACGCCGCGAGCCAGCCGATCACGAGACCGAGGCTCGTCCAGTTCGGAATGATGAAGCGATAGGCGTCGGACGCCGCGGCCGACACCAGAAAGATCGGCAGCGCCAGCAGCGCGACCGAGGCGGTCGGCGCGGCGCTCAGAGCGTCGATCAGCGAAGACGCCGCGATCGCATCGGGTCGGAGCTCGTCAGGCGTCAAGATCAGCCCCATTGTCGGGGGGCGGATCGGCCGCGGTTCCGTCCGGGACCGCAGCCGATCGCGCAAGTCTCACGACGCGCCGCGACGATGCGCGGTCGGGGGGCCGACCGCGATCGCCGCGATGCGCCGCATGGCGGGGTCGCGCGATTACTCGCCCTCGCCCTCGCCTTCGCCGGCGTTGGCGATGGCCTCGCCAGCGCGCTCCAGCGCCTCTTCGATCTCGCCCTCGAGGACGCCCAGGGCGCCGATGAGGCCGATGCCGATCAGAGCGGCGAGCAGGGTGTACTCGATGGCGGTCGCGCCCTTGCGGTCCTTCAGAAACTTGAACATCTTAACTCTCCAGCGTTTCATTCGCCCGGTAGCCACCGTGGTAGCTGGGCTGATCATGGCGATTTTCCGTTGATGACCGGTAAAAATTGGGCTTTTGGGCGAAAAAACTGCAAAATTACAGCTACATTGCGGAGATTAAGGTTTTCAATAGGTAAATCAGAGGGCAGGGCTGTGAGTAAATATTTGAGATTTTCGCGTTTTGGGTGAGAAAGATCAGGGCCGGATCGCCGAGACCGCGCGCGTGACCCGGGGCGCGCGGCGTTGGTTGGCGAGCCTCGGGGCCGAGACGTTGACCGAATTCTATCTAGACAAGCGGATGCGCGTCGATCTGCTTGCGCTCGCGAAAGACGGCGAAATCTGGATCTTGGAAGTGAAATCCTGCGCCGCCGATTATCGCAGCGACACGAAATGGCCAGGCTATTTGGACTGGTGCGACCGCTTCTTTTTCTGCGTCGGGCGCGAGTTCCCGCGCGATCTGCCGCCCGACGAGGTCGGCCTGGTGGTGGCCGACGCGTTCGGCGGCGCGCTGGCCCGAGACGCGCCGAAGCGGCCGCTGGCGGCGGCCCGACGAAAGGCCCTGACCTTGCGCGCGGCGCGGGACGCGGCGGCGCGGTTGCGCCGCCTGGCCGATCCCGACGGCTCGGCCGAGACCTGATCGGCGGCCGCCCTCCCTAGCGCGGCGGATCCTGCTCGGGCCGCCGGCCCCACTTGGGCTCGGCGACGGGATCGCGGGCCTGGCTTTCGGGCGCCGCGGGATCGCCCCCCCCGCTCTCGAGCCGGGTCCGGTCGGGATCCGCCGCCTCGGGGTCCGTCGCTTCGGGGTCCGCCGCTTCGGGGTCCGCCGCTTCGGGGTCCGCCGCCCCGGGACCCGTCGGGTTCGGGGCGGTCTCGTTCGCGGTCTCGCCGGACGGCGCGGCGGGCCGGCCCCGGTCGACC
>CAZBIG010000014.1:0-18842 GCA_964491865.1 uncultured Neomegalonema sp.
AATACCGGGCGTAGAGGAGGTGAAGGATCGCGTGCTCGACGCCGCCGATATACTGATCGACGGGCAGCCAATAGTCGAGAGCCGCCCGGTCGGTGGGCGTCTCGGCGGTCGGCGCGCAAAATCGCGCGAAATACCAAGAACTGTCGACGAACGTGTCCATGGTGTCGGTTTCGCGCCGGGCCGGGGCGCCGCAGGCGGGACATGGGGTCGATTTCCAGTCCTCGGCGCGATCAAGCGGATTGCCCGGCGTGTCGAAGCTCACCGCGTCGGGCAGCCGAACGGGCAGCTGGTCGCGCGGAACCGGGACCGCGCCGCAGGCGTCGCAGTGGATGATGGGGATCGGGCACCCCCAATAGCGCTGGCGGGAAATGCCCCAGTCGCGCAGCCGATAATTCACTTTTCGCGCGCCAAGCCCAAGCGCCTCGTAACGACGAATGATCTCGGCTTTGGCCTCGGTTGATCGAAGGCCGTTGAGAAAATCCGAATTGATCATCACGCCGTCGCCGGGCGCGGCCGCGTCTGTGGGATGAAAATCCGGATCGCCGTCAGGCGATACGACGGCGATCACGGGCAAGTCATAGGCTTGCGCGAAGTCGAAATCGCGTTGGTCATGCGCCGGAACGCCGTACAGCGCCCCGGTGCCGTAGGTCATCAGCACAAAATTCGCGACGTAAATCGGCAGGCGCCGCGCCGGGTCGAACGGATGCTCCACGAAGAGCCCGGTTCGGATCCCCTTTTTCTCCGCAGTTTCGAAAGCTTCTTCCGTGGTGTCCATCCGCCGGCATTCGTCTTGGAACGCGGCCAAGCCTTCGACCTTGTCAGCCAAGGCCAACGCCAGCGGATGCGTCGGCGCGATGGCGCAAAAAGTGGCGCCGAAGATGGTGTCGGGCCGCGTCGAGAAGACTGTGAGCGTCTCGATCTCGGGCGCTAGGTCGTTCGGCGCGATCCGAAACGAGGCCTCGACGCCCTCGGACCGGCCGATCCAGTTCGCCTGCATCACGCGAACCTTCTCGGGCCAGTTTTCCAGCGTCTCAAGCGCGGACAGTAGCTCTTCCGCCATATCAGTGATGCGGAAAAACCACTGCGTCAGCGCGCGCTTTTCAACCGGGGCTCCAGAGCGCCAGCCGAGCCCGTCGATGACCTGCTCGTTCGCCAGCACGGTTTGATCGACCGGATCCCAATTCACCACGGAATTTCGCCGATCGACCAGCCCCGCCTCGAGCATATCGAGAAACAGGCGCTGTTGCTGCGCGTAGTATTCCGGATCGCAAGTCGCGATCTCGCGATCCCAGTCGATCGACAAGCCCATCAGCTTCAGCTGACCGCGCATCGCGGCGATATTCTCGTAAGTCCAGGCGGCCGGGTGCACGCCGCGCTCCATCGCGGCGTTTTCGGCCGGCATGCCGAAAGCGTCCCACCCCATCGGATGCAGCACATTATAGCCTTGAGCGCGCTTGTAGCGGGCGACGACGTCGCCCATCGCGTAATTGCGCGTGTGTCCGATATGGATCCGACCGGACGGGTACGGAAACATTTCAAGGACGTAATATTTGGGCCGGCTCTGGTCTTCCGAGGCTTTGTCGACGCCGGCCGCGTCCCAAGCCGCCCGCCAGCGAGGTTCCGCGTCTCGGGCGTTGTAGCGGCTCATGCTCTCATCCTCGCCGCAGCAGTCGACCAAGCTGATCCCGGTCGAAACGGTCGGTGTTATTGAGTTTGCGCTTCACCGGTTTTGATCACGCGCGCGCGGGTCAAAATGGCGTTTTCCAATTTTCGCGGCGTTTCCGGGTCGACCGACGCCGTGACCCATTCGCCGTTGGCCTCGCGCGCCTGGCGATTGACGATCACGCGTAAAGACTGCGGTTTGAGTTGCGCCGATGTGATGTAAGCCGTGACTTTGAAGCGCTCGTTCGGCGCGTCGGCCGTGGCGCCCCAGTCGGTCACGATCACGCCGCCATAGGGGTCGGTCGAGGCGAGCGGCAGAAAGGCCAGCGTGTCGAGCGTCGCGCGCCAGAGATATTTGTTCACAGGCAGTTGCGCGCCGCCGGTCGGCTGGTCGTCGCCGCCGATCGACAGCAGCCCGTCGCCGCCGCCCAAAAAGGTCTCTTCGGGCGCGAGCGGGCTCAGCGGACGGCCGCGGACGTCTTCGCGCCGCGTGTCGCTCGAGATTGCGAGATCGTCGCTCGCGCAGCCGGCTAAAAGCGCGGCGATCGTCAACGCGGCGCAGCCTGTCGTGTAGCGCTTCATGGGCGATCCTGTTGAGAACCGGTGAACGCCCCGCTTTTATCGCGCGGCCGCGCGAATGCAAGCGAGCCGGGGCCGGGCGACGGCGCTGCTCGGCGGCGCGGCGGGGTGACGGATTGTGACTGGCGGGTAACAGGCGCTCCGCCCGCCTGGAGGCCCGGGAAAATCGCCTTGACCCTCTGAGCCCCCTTTCTGATTGTCCGTCTGCACCCGAGTGAACGGGGCGCGATATCGCTACACTCGAAGTTTTGCGAGGGACACAATGAAAAATCTCCTGATCGGCACGACCGCGATCGTCGCCGTCGCCGCTTTCGCCGGCGCTGCTCAAGCGAAAGACGTCAGCCTGAAGGTTGGCGGTTACCTGAACATCGGCGCTGGCGTCGGCCAGTTCCCGAACACCTCGTTCGGTCTGACCAGCGCGGAAGCCGGCGACGACGGCGACTCGGTCAGCGACTTCCACATCATCCGCGACGGTGAAATCCAGTTCACCGCCAAGGGCACGCTCGACAACGGCATCACCATCACCGGCCGCGTCGAGCTCGAAGTCTTCGGCGGCGCGAACGGCTCGGACGACACCATCGACGAGAACTGGGTCGAAGTTGAGACGGCCTTTGGTTCGGTTCTGATCGGTTCGAACGACTCGGCCGGCTACAACCTGGCCCGCGGCTTCCCGTCGAGCTACGCCCTGAACGCGATCGGCGACACCACCTCGTCGTTCACCCCGGGTGAAATCGACACTTTCGGCAACTCGGATAACCGGGCTGTTCACTACTACACCCCGAACATCGCGGGCTTCGAGGCCGGCATCTCGTACGCCAACGACACCTCGTCGGACGGCGATGACGACAGCCAGGCTGGCGACTTCGACAACGGCGACAACCTGATCTCGGCTGGCATCGGCTACTCGAACACCTTCGGTGATTTCGACTTCGCCATCAGCGGTAACTACGAGTACCGTGAGGACGACGGCGAGGACGACGAAGACAACGCGTACGGCATCGGCCTCGAGCTCGGCTATGCGGGCTTCAGCGCCGTTGGCCGTTACGAGTTCGAAGACCGCGCCGATGACGACGAGATCAACCGTATCCTGGCGGGCCTCGACTACAAGACCGGCCCGTGGCAGTTCGGCATCCAGGGTGGCTACGAAGAGATCGAGGAAGACGGCGGCGACGAGACTGAAGTCCTGAAAGCTCAGGTCGGCGCCAAGTACGCTCTCGGCGACGGCGTGTCGCTCGAGGGTAACGTCGAGTACGGCTCGCTCGACGAGGACGGTGCGGACGAAGAAGACGCCTTCGGCGGCGCGCTTCTCCTGGGCGTCAAGTTCTAAGTCAACCGACAGGTTGGTGCGAACGGAGAGAGCGGGCCTTTGGCCCGCTCTTTTCTTTTTGGCGAGGGCGGGCGAAATCAGGGCATGGCGCTAGAAGACATCCTGCAACGCATTCGTCGCGCTGAACGTCGAGCCCAGCGGGCTGAAGGGTCCGTAGCCCTTGTCGCGGTCTCGAAGGTTCAACCGATCGATCGGATCGAGGCGGCGCTCGAGGCGGGGCATCGGCGGTTCGGCGAAAACCGGGTGCAAGAGGCCCAGGAAAAATGGCCGAGATTGCGCGAACGGCGCCCGGACGTGGCGCTGCATCTGATCGGCCCGCTGCAATCCAACAAGACAAAGCCGGCGGTGGCTTTGTTCGACGTGATCGAGAGCTTGGACCGCGAAAAACTGTTGGCGCGCTTGGTTGAGGAAATGCGCGCTCAGGATCGCGCGGTCAAACTCCTGGTCCAGGTCAACACCGGCGAAGAGCCGCAAAAGGCCGGGGTCTCGCCCCGAGACGCGGTGTCTTTCGTCGAGATGGCGCGAGAGCGGTACGCGGCCCCGATCGCCGGGTTCATGGCCATTCCGCCGGCCGAGGACGTGCCCGAACCGCATTTCGCCTTGCTGGCGGGTTTGGCGCGCGAGGCGCGGCTGCCCGAGCTCAGCATGGGGATGAGCGCGGACTTTGAAGCCGCCATTGCGCAGGGCGCGACGTCCGTTCGGGTGGGCTCGGCCGTGTTCGGCCCGCGAACGCCTCAAGGCTGAAGCAGCAGCCGAGACCGCGGGGTCAGCTTTTCGATCAGCCAGATCAGATCGCGCCGGTCGAAAGCGACGCAACCGGCCGTTGGAAATCGCGGGCGACGCCAGCAATGGACGAACAAGGCGCTGCCGGCCCCCGGGATCGTGGGATGCCGGTTGGCGTCGGTCACCAGAACCAGATCGTAGAGCGGGTCCGCCCGCCGCAAATTCTCGGCGCCGAAGCCGCTCGGCAAGCGAACCGGCGCATTGTAACGCGGATCGGCAGGATCATCCGACCAGCCGTCAAAGGGCCGGATCGGTATCGTCGCCAGCGCGGTCTTCGGGCGCGGCGTCCGGTCGGGCCGGAAATAGACGGCTTCGAACGCGAAACGACCGATCAGAGAAGCCCCGTCGCCCTCTCGCTTCGCCGATGTTCTTCCCGCGCGGCCGATCGCGCATGGCAGACGCCGACCGAAGCAGCGCGCGCCGAGCCGATCGATCACCACGTCCGCGATGGTCGCCGTCACAGCAGATGCCCGCTTTTCGAGGCCTTGACCTCCAGGTAGCGGGAGTTTTCGGGGCCCAGGCCGACGATCAACGGCGCGCGCTCGACCACTTCGAGACCCGCGGCGCTCAGCGCCTCGAGTTTTTTGGGATTGTTGGTCATCAGCCGGATCTTCCTCAGGCCCATCGCGCGGAGGATTTCAGCGCCGTCGCCGAGCAGTCGCTCGTCATCCTGGAAGCCCAGCCGGTGGTTCGCCTCGACCGTGTCGAAGCCTTCGTCCTGAAGGCGATAGGCGCGCATCTTGTTCTCGAGGCCGATGCCGCGCCCCTCTTGAAGCAGGTAAACCAGGACGCCGCCGCCAGCCTCGGCGATGCGCCGCAACGCGGCCAACAGCTGCGGTCCGCAATCGCATTTAAGCGATCCGAAAATGTCGCCGGTCGCGCAAGCCGAGTGCAGCCGCGCCAGCACGGGCCGGTTGGGGTCCAGCTCGCCGATCACGAAGGCGTAATGCTCGTCGCCCCATCCGTCGCGCCGGAAAATCTTCAGCTGTCCGTCCGCCGCCAGGGGGATGGGCACGCGCGCCGAAACGACCTCGCGCCACGGGGCGGTGTCGGGCGCGGCGGCGGTTTCGACGTCGACCCAAGCAAGCTCTTGCGCGCGGGCCGCGGCCGCAGCGTCGGCGCCGACAGGGAGCGCGCCCAAAAGCGCCGCGGGCAACAGCTTCGCCCGCTTGCACAGCCCGATCGCCGCGCGATGCGGCGCCGGCGCGCCGTCGCGCTCGGTTCGATGCGGGCCGAGTAGCGGCCGATCGAGGTCGAGCGCCGGATCGGCGATCGCGCGCAGCGTTTCGGCCGTCGCGTCGTCGCGCACCACGATCCGCGCCAGATCGCCGTCATAGGCGCGCGCCTTCAATGTCGCCGCGCGTTGCGCCGAGATCGCCAGGGCCCACGGTTCAGCCGCGAGCGGTCGCGCCGCACCCCAGATTTCAGGGCGCAACACTTCGGCCGACAGCGTCAGCCACCCGCGTCCTTCGGCGTCCTGCAGAACGATCGGCGCGCCGCGACGCAATTCGGCGATCGCGCGGGCGCGCCGGTCGGCGGGCGAATGGAGAGCGGACAGCGGATCACGTTCATGTGATGTCATAAATTGAAATATTCTCCGTGAGGGACTGACACCCGCGTGAACCCTGTTTCGGCTCGGATTGCGCGCGATCCTGAATTGGCCAATTGACAAGCACGAGAGCAGTTTTTCGAGAAGGATCAAGTCATGTCGGGTTTAAAGAAGATCCTGCTGGTCGACGACGACGCTGATTTGCGAGAAGCGCTGGCCGAGCAACTGCTGGTTACAGAAGAGTTCGACGTCTTCGAGGCGGAGACGGGCGCCCATGGGGTCGAGCGCGCCAAGACCGAGCTGTTCGATCTGATCATCTTGGATATCGGCCTGCCGGATATGGACGGTCGCGAGGTGTGCAAACTTTTGCGGCGGTCCAACGTCAAATGCCCCGTCGTTATGCTGACGGGTCACAGCTCGGACGCTGACACGATCCTCGGGCTCGAGTCCGGCGCGAACGACTATGTGACGAAGCCGTTCAAATTCGCCGTGCTGTTGGCGCGCATCCGGGCGCAGTTGCGTCAGCATGAGCAAAGCGAAGATGCGGTGTTCAATGTCGGCCCCTACGTGTTCCAACCTTCGGCCAAGCTGCTGACCGACGACCTGGGCAAAAAGATAAGGCTGACCGAGAAAGAAACGAATATTCTCAAATACTTGCTGCGCGCCTCCTCGCAGGTGGTCAGCCGCGACACCCTGCTGCACGAGGTCTGGGGGTACAACGCTGGCGTGACGACCCATACGCTCGAGACGCATATCTATCGGCTCCGGCAGAAAATCGAACCGGATCCGACGAATGTGAGCTTGCTGGTCACCGAGAGCGGCGGGTATCGCCTGGCGGTCTGATCACCCGCGCGCCGGCTGTCGGCGGTCCAGGCGGGACATTGAACGAAAAGGACGGCGATGCCGCTGACCATTGCGACCTGGAACATCAACTCGGTGCGCTTGCGGTTGCCGCTGGCGCTCCGGTTTCTCGCGGATCAAGCGCCGGACGTTTTTTGTCTCCAAGAGATCAAGTGTACAGAGGACCAGTTTCCGGCCGCGGCTTTCGCCGAGCTCGGGTACACGCACCAAATCCTTCGCGGTGAAAAGGCCTATAACGGGGTCGCGATCGTTTCGAGACGGCCGCTCGAGGCGATCGAGCCTTTCGACATGTGCGGCCAGGGCGACGCCCGTCATGTGGCCGCTCGGGTCGACGATCGCGTCACGCTGCACAATTTCTACGTGCCTGCTGGCGGAGATACGCCGGATCCCGTCGCTAACGAGAAATTCGATCACAAGCTGCGATTTGTGGAAGAAATGGCGGCGCGCTTACACGAAGAACAGAGACAGAGCGTGCTCGTAGGCGACCTCAATATCGCGCCCTTCGAGAATGACGTCTGGTCGCACAAGCAGATGCTTAAGGTGGTCAGCCACACGCCCGAGGAGGTCGAGCGGCTCGAGCGTCTGCGGGCGGCCGGCGGATGGATCGACGCTGCGCGGCGTTTTACGCCGCTGGACCAAAAGCTTTTCAGCTGGTGGTCCTATCGGGCGCGGGATTGGGCCGCCTCGGATCGGGGGCGTCGCCTGGATCACGTCTGGGTGTCGTCGGATCTCGCCGAGGCTTTGACGGGGTCCACGACCATGCGCGAAGCGCGCGGGTGGGAGAAACCGTCAGACCATGTCCCCGTGGTCGCGACGCTCGCGCTGTGACAGGCCGGGTAAGTCGGATCGGGTCAGGCGGCGTCAAACCGGCGCCCAATTGGTCCGCCTGACCGGACGCCGAAAAGACGCCTGGCCGCGCCCAGAGCGTCTGAGGGGTGGAACAGTCAGTCGCGCCGGAAGTCGTTTTGGCCCCGAGGGATCACGAACAACTCGTTTTCGACCTCGGTGTTCGAGCTGACGCCGCGCAAGGCGATGGTCGTGCTCAATCCTTGGGCGTCGGTGACGATCCACTGCTTCAGCGCCAGCGGGTTCGCATCGAACACCATGGTCACGCTGCCTTGGGCCGCGTTGTCGGGGTCCACCGCCACGACGCGCAGCTGCCCCTGGCTTTCTTCGACGCGCGCGATCGCCTGCTCGTCGGCCAAATCGACATCCTCTTTGAGGAGCAGGCCAAGCGGCGTTTCGGACAGCGGAAAGCGATCGATCGTCGGTTCGCGGGTGTCGACCACAGCGACCCAAAACCCGTCGGAGATCACGGCGCGGCGATCGGGGCGCGTGTAGCGAAAATGCAGGCGGCCGGGCCGACGCATGAAGAACTCGCCCTCCGAGATCAGGCCGTCCGGCGCAATTTGTACGAAATCGCCTTTCAGCGTTTCAATGCTGTTCAGGTAATCGCTGATGCGATCGACCTGCGCTTCGTCTTGCGCCTGGGCGGTGGCGGCGCCCGAAGACAGCGCGGCGGCGGCGATGACGGCCAAAAAGGTTCTGCGCAGCATGACGGCCTCGGAGCTCGGGTTTGGCGGGCGCGCGGCTCGGGTTGCGGAGACCCGCGCCTTCGCCGAAAAACGACGCGCCCCTTATTCACGGATCGCGACGCCTTGTCAGTCGCCAAAGCGGCGATCGTCGGGCGAGCGCGGCGAAATTCCCGCGCTCGGCCGGGCCGCTCAGCCGTCGTCGCCGATCAGGATCTCGCGCTTGCCGACATGGTTCGCCGCGCTGACCACGCCCTCGGCCTCCATCATCTCGATGATGCGGGCCGCGCGATTGTAGCCGATCTGAAGTCGCCGCTGGATGAAGCTGGTCGAGGCCTTGCGTTCGGATTGCACAAGCGCCACGGCGCGGTCGTAAAGCTCGGCGTCGCCGCCCGGGCTCGGCGCGTCGTCCTCGGCTTCGTCGGTCTGGGTTTCGGGGCTCTCCTCGAAGGTGGCGCGATAGGCCGGCGGGCCGAACGCGCGAAGATGTTGCGCCACTTCTTCCACCTCTTCATCCGAGACGAAGGGGCCGTGGATGCGGGTCAGTTTCGCGCCGCCGGCGCTGTAGAGCATGTCGCCGCGGCCGAGCAGCTGTTCGGCGCCTTGCTCGCCCAAGATCGTGCGGCTGTCGATTTTCGAGGTCACCTGGAAGCTGATGCGAATTGGGAAATTGGCCTTGATCGTCCCCGTGATCACGTCGACCGACGGGCGCTGGGTCGCCATAATCAAGTGGATGCCGGCGGCGCGGGCCATCTGCGCCAGACGCTGGATGCAATGTTCGATCTCCTTGCCCGCCACCAGCATCAGGTCGGCCATCTCGTCGACCACCACCACGATGCGCGGCATGGTCTCGTAGCCGCCCTCGGGCATCATGGCGTCGCCGCGGGCGCGGCCGCGCGCGTTCAGCTCGACGACGCGCTGATTGTAGCTGTCGATGCCGCGCGCGCCGAGATCGGCCATGCGCTCATAGCGTCGCTCCATCTCGCGGACGGCCCATTTCAGCGCCGTGACGGCTTTTTTCGGATCGGTGACGACCGGCGCGAGCAGGTGCGGAATGTCGTTGTAGACGCTCAGTTCGAGCATCTTGGGATCGATCATGATCATCCGCACCTGGTCCGGCGACAGCCGGTAGAGCAGCGACAGGATCATGGCGTTGACCGACACCGATTTTCCCGAACCGGTGGTGCCCGCGATCAAAAGATGCGGCATCCGCGCGAGGTTCGCGACCACAGGCTCGCCGGCGATGTCCTTGCCGAGCGCGAGACCAAGCGCGCCCTCGCCCCGAGCGAAGCGCGGATGCGCCAGCAGCTCGCGCAGCAGCACGGTCTCGCGTTTGTCGTTCGGCAGCTCGATCCCGATGACGTTGCGGCCGGGGATCGTCGAGATCCGCGCCGACACGGCCGACATCGACCGCGCGATGTCGTCGGCCAAGCCGATCACTCGGGCGGCCTTCAGGCCTGGCGCCGGCTCGAGTTCGAACAGCGTGACCACCGGGCCGGGATGGACGTCGATGATGTCGCCCTTGACGCCGTAATCGTTCAGCACGCCTTGCAGACGATCGGCCTGCTCGGCGAGCATCCGTTCGGTCATGATCAGCGCGTCGTCCGGGTCGGGTTCGGTCAGCAGATCGAGCGACGGCGGCCGGTACCGGAGCTGCGGCGGCTGCGGGGTGAGCGCCGGGAGCACCTCGCGCGGGCGCGCGTCCGCCGGCTCGGGGCGCGCGACCTGTGCGGGGGCGTCGTCCGCCGCGAACGCGCGTTCGCCGCCCCTTTGGACGTCGGCCGCGGCGTGGTCGTCGCGATCCCGGTCGGTCGAGGCCGCGGTTTTCCAGGCGTTCTGGTCCCAGGAGTTCTGTTCCCAGGAGTTCTGGTCCCAGCCGTTTCGATTTAACGCGTCCTGATCGAACCCACCCTGATCCGAGGGGCCATGCTCATAAGCGGCGGCGCCCCAGGCGGCGCGACCCTCGGCGTCCGGGTCGCCTGTTTCCACGCGCGCGGGGTCGGGCGCGGTGCGAACGGCGTCCGGGGCAGGGTGATCGACCCGGTGCGGCGCGTCGCGCGTCGGCGCTGGTCTGGCGGCCCAGGCGGGACGCTCGGCGGCCCGCGCGATAAGCTGCGCCCGGGCGGCGGCCGGATCCGGAGCCGCGTCGGGGCTTGTCGCCGGCTCTTCGGCGCTCCCCGAGAGCGGCGCGGCCGACGGCGTCGGAAAGTCGGGGCGCTGCGGGGCGTCGTCGGGACGCCGGGCGCCGCTCAGCTCGGCGCGCGCCTGTTCGGTCATCGAGCGCCGGAGCCGTTCGAGATGGGCGATACGGTCGAAATCGGCGTCGAGCGCGGCTTCGGGGCTCGTCGCTCGGACGGGGTCGACGTCGACGGGCGAGACCGCTGGGCGCGCGCCTGGGCCCGCAGTGTAAACGCGATCCTCGGCCGCGAAGGCGTCGCCGGCCACGGCGCGCGCCGCGGCGGCGGCCCCCGCGGGCTCGACCGCGTAGACCGCCGCTGCGGCCGCTCGCTGGCGCTGCTCGACATAGGCCGCCATCGAGATCGCCGGCGCGGGTCCCGACGCCGTGCGCCGCGGCGCGTCCCACATCGGATCAAAAGCGTCCGCCGCCGCAGCGCCGTAGGCCGGATCCGCGAAATCCGGCTCCGCGGGTTCGGGCCAAGCGCGCTCGACCGAGGCGTCGCGGTCGATCAGCTCGGGTTCGGGCTCGAGAAAGCTGGGCAGCGGCACCTCGGCGGGCGTCGCCGACGGTTCGGGGATCCAGCGCGCGTAAGCGGCCTCGTTGAACGTCGGCTCGCCGCGCGGGGCGATCGGGGCGGCGGTCAGCGGCGGTTCGATCGGCGTGCGCCGGGCGGCGCGCTCGGCCCCGCGCGAGACCCAAGGGAAGATTTTCGTCCGCTCCCACAGCGGCGCTTCGGCCGTCTCGGCGGGCGCCGCGGCGGGCGCGCGCGGCGCGCGGGCGCGGCTCTCCGGCTCGCGGGGGCTGGGCTCGAGAACCGGCTCGACGCGATCGGCCGGGGCGGGTCCGGCCCCGTCGCGCGCGCTCCAGAGCCGGGCGACGGCGGCCTCGGCTTGGTCGCGGACCGCGCGCCAGTCGACGCCGTCGCGGCTCAGCTCGAGCGCGTCGCGGGTTTTCGCGCGCGCTTCGCGGTGCAGCCGCGCCACGGCGCTCCAGTCGCCGCCGAAGGCGAACAAGGCCGCCGGGGCGGCCAGAGCCAGCGCGATGAGCGTGGCCAGGATCAGCCGAAGCTTGGCGTTTTCAAACGGCAGCCCTTCGGCCAGCACCCCGAAGCCGAAGTCGCCGAGCAGCCCGCCGAGACCGCCGCCGCCCGGCGCTGTGGCCGCATGCGCGCTGGCGAAGATGGCGACCGCCAACAGCGCGAACGGCGTGGCGGCGAGGCGCTTCAAGGGCGAGGAGATCCAGCGCTTCCAATACAGTCGAGCGCCCCAGAACAGCAGAAGGGCCGCGGCGCCGTAGCCCGCGATCCCGAAGCTGCGCATCAGCAGATCCGCCGCATAGGCGCCGCGAACGCCCAACCAGTTCGACGGAGCCTCCCAATGGGCGCTGTAGACCCCGGGATCTCGGGGATCGTAGCTCAGCAGCGCGAGCGTCAGCGCCGCGCCTGAAATCATCAGCGAAAGGCCGAGCAGTTTCCTAAACGCTTGGCCCAGCGCTTTGCGTTCGGTGTTCGAGAAGATCGGACGCTTCACCGGCGCTGTCCCCCTGCCACGCCTCGGCGTGTCGCGAGAGCTGCTGGGCCAGCCGGGTCAACCCCTCCTCCACCTCTTCGACCGGGGCCACGAGGGCCAGCCGAATATGGTCGGCGCCGGGGTCGCGCCCGTCGGCGTCCGGTCGGGAGAGATAAGCGCCCGGAAGCGCCTTCAGCCCCGCGTCGCGCCACAAGGCGCGCGCCGCGGCTTCTCCATCATGGACGGGGATCCACAGAAAGAACCCCGCTTCAGGGGACCGGTATGTCGGCCAGGAGGTTAACAGGTCGTCAGCGATCGTAAACTTTCGGGCGTAAAGCGCCCGGTTCTCGGCCACGTGCTCTTCATCGTTCCAGACCGCTTCGGCGGCGTGCAGCGCCGGCACGGGGCAGGGCGCGCCGCCATAGGCCTTTAGCTGTTTCAGCGCGTCGACGGGCTCGCGACCGCCCACAACGAAGCCCGACCGCAGGCCCGCGAGGTTCGAGCGCTTCGACAGCGAATGAAAGGCGAGCAGGCGATTCGGATCGGCCCCGATCGCCAAGACCGCCTCGAGCGCGCCGGGCGGCGGCGCGTCGCGGTAAATCTCCGAATAGCATTCGTCGGCGAAAACGATGAAGTCGTAGCGCTCGGCCAGCGTCAGCAGCCGCGTCCAATAATCGAGCGACGCCACCGCGCCTTGCGGGTTGGCGGGGGAGCAGACGAAGAACGCCGAGGTCCGCCGCAACAGCGGGTCGGGCAGGTCCAGCGTCGGCAGATGCCCGGTCTCGTCGGTCGCGGACAGATAAATGGGCTCGGCGCCCGCCGACAGGGCCGCCGCCGCGTAACATTGGTAAAACGGGTTCGGCAGCAGAACGGCCGGCCGGCCGCCGGCCTTGCTTTCGGGCGTGTTGGCCATGATCGCCATGTACAGCCCTTCGCGCGTGCCGTTGAGCGGCAGGATCGCGCCGTCGGCGGCGAACCAGGCCTCGGGCGCGCCGTAGCGGCGGCCGAGCCAGCCGCGCACCGCGGCCCGCCATCCCTCGGTGCCGTCGACCGGGGGATAGCGCGTATAGGCGTTGAAATGCTGGTCGAGCACCGCCCGGGCGAATTCAGGCGGCGCGTGTTTCGGCTCTCCGATCGAGAAGTCCACCACCGACGCGCCGGGCTCGAGATCCGCCAACAGCGCGCGCAGACGAGGGAAAGCGTATTCAGGCAGCGCCGTCAGGCGATCCGGCAGCATGGCGTTTCCTTGGATATCGGCCGGCGGCGCGGCTCTGTGGATAACCCGGTGAATTAGGAGGACGATCGCAACGCGCGCTCGGCGGCCGCGCCGATCCGCAGCAGCCGCCTTTCGGAAAAGGCCGGCCCGGTGAGCATCAGCGAGACCGGATGCCCGTCCGCGGCGCGGCCGGCCGGAAGCGCCAGGCTCGCGAAACGGAACAGGTTGGCGAGCCGCGTCAGACGCAACGATGCGAGGTTCTCGCGCAGATAAACGGCGTCGGACCCTGTGAGATCCGTCAGCAGCGGGGCTTTGTTCGGCGTGGTCGGCGTCAGAACGGCGTCCGCGCCGGCGGCGCGCGCCGCCACTCGGCGCGCTAACGCTGCGAAGCGCAGCCGCGCCCGGTCGATCTGGTCGGCCGTGTAAGCCGCGCCGCTCCGGAAGCGTTCTCGCACCAGCGGGAACATCGCGTCCGGCGCGGCTTCGATCTCCTCTTTCCACACGGCGTAGCCTTCGGTGTTGACGATCGCGCCGTCTCGCGACGCGGTGTCGAGCGCCTCGGCCAGCTCGGGCACGGGCGCCCGCTCGAGGATCGCGCCGGCCGCCGCAAGGCGCTCGAGCGCCGCCTCGAACCCGGCCGCGAGATCCGGATCGAGATCGTCGAGAAGGCGGCTCTCGGCGACCAGAAAGCGTCGGTTCTTCAGGGTCGCGCCGTCGAGATCCGGCGCCGTCTCGCCAGCCAAAGCGGCGTCGAGGAGCGCCGCGTCCTCGACGCTGCGGGCGAGCGGTCCGGCGGTGTCGAGGGTCGGGCTGAGCGGCGTGACGCCGGTCATCGGCAGTCGGCCGGCGGTGGTCTTCAGCCCGACCAGGCCGTTCCAAGCGGCCGGGATCCGAACCGAGCCGCCGGTATCCGTGCCGATCGCCGCCGGCGCGAGGTTCAAGGCGATCGACGCGGCCGCGCCCGAGGAAGAGCCGCCCGGGGCCCGCGCCGCGTCGAACGCGTTCGGCGGCGTCGCGGTGACGGGATTGTAGCCGAGGCCAGAAAAAGCCAGCTCCGACAGATGCGTCTTGCCGAGCGGCACCAGGCCCGCCGCGTCGGCTCGGGCGATCAAAGCGGCGTCGCGGTCGGCGACGGCCCCGCGGCGCAGGGCCGAGCCCGCCTCGGTCGGTACCCCGGCCATATCGAACAGGTCCTTCCACGAGACCGGGACGCCGTCCAACGGGCCCCGGCGCAGACCCGCCCGGGCGCGATTGCGCGCGGCCAGCGCCGCTCGGCGCGCGCGCTCGGGCGTCAGACGGACGAACACGTCGTCGCGGGCCGCCGCCGCCGCGAGGAGACGCTCGGTCAACGCCAGCGGATCGACGGCGCCCGACGCGATGGCGCGGCCGATCTCGGCGGCGCTTTTAGTCGCAATGTCGTCGATCGCGCTCGACATTCGGCCCCGCCTCCTCAGCTTCACACTCAACGGTAGAGAGGCGTTCAGGGCGAGACAATGGCGCAGACGGCGGAGCACGAGAACGGACCGAACCCCGGGTTCGACGCGGACCTGCTGGTGGTGGGCGGCGGCGTGATCGGGGCTGCGGTCGCGCTTGCGGCGGCGCGCGAGGGTCTGACCAGCCTGGTCGTCGATCCGACCCCGGTCGAGACCGCGCTGTCCCCGGGCTTTGACGGTCGGGCTTACGCCATCGCGCTCGCGTCGAGGCGGATGTTGACCAGCCTCGGCGTTTGGGACGGGATCGCGCCCGAGGCGCAGGAGATCCGCGACATTTTGGTCAGCGACGGCGCGCCGGGACGACGGGCCGCGCCGCTGTTCCTGCATTTCGACAGCGCCGAGATGGCGGAGGGCTTCGGCCATATGGTCGAGGACCATCATCTGCGCGTGGCGGTGCTGCGCGCGGCGCTCGGGTCGGACGCGATCGCGTATCGCTCGGGCGTCGCGGCGGCCGGCGTCGAGCGCGGGGTGTTCGGCGTGCGCGCGACGCTGAGCGACGGCGCGACGGTCCGCGCCCGGGTCGCGGTGGCGTGCGACGGACGCGGCTCGCGGGTCGCGGCGGAGGCGGGCATCGACCGAGACGTCTGGCGCTATGACCAGGTGGGGCTGGTCTGCGCCGTCGCCCATGAAAAGCCCCACCACGGCGTGGCGCACGAGTTCTTCCAGCCTTCCGGCCCGTTCGCCATTCTTCCGCTCAGGGGCGATCGATCGGCGCTGGTGTGGACGGAGCGCTCGGCGTTCGCCGATGCGCTGGGGGCGGTGGACGACGCGACCTATCTGGCCGAGGTGCGCCGGCGCTTCGGCGGGTTTCTGGGTCGGCTGTCGCTTGAGGGCGCGCGCTGGCGCTATCCGTTGTCGTTGAGCGTGGCGCGGCGGTTCGCGGCGGACCGTCTGGCGCTGGCGGGCGACGCGGCGCGCGGCATTCACCCGATCGCCGGCCAAGGCTTGAACTATGGTCTTCGCGACGCGGCGGCGCTGGCCGAGGTGCTGGGCGCCGCGCAGCGCCGGGGCGAAGATATCGGCGCGGGCGACGTGCTGTCGCGCTACGAAGCGTGGCGGCGGCCGGACAGCGTCGCCATCGGGGCGGCGACCCATGCGCTGAACCTGCTGTTTTCAAACGATATCGCGCCGGTGCGCGCGGCCAGACGTCTCGGGATTGCGGCGTTTGGCCGGATCGGGCCGCTGCGTCGGGCCGCGATGCGGTTCGCGGCGGGCGATCGGGCCGATCTGCCGTCGATCATGCGCGCTTGAGGCGCGAGGTCTGGGCGCGGCCCGACCTTCGCAAGCGCCTAGTCGTCGAGCTTCCGCGCCTCGGACGGCGTCATGATCGGCACGCCCTTGCGGATCGGATAGGCCAGATGCGCGTGGCGCGACACGAGCTCGCCCCGGTCGCGGTCATACTCGAGCGGGCCGTGGCTGATGGGGCAAACGAGGCTTTCCAGCAGCTTCGGATCCACCGCCATCGGCGGGGCCTCGCGGGTTTTGCCGGTCGTCGGGGTGTCGGTCACGCGGGGCGCCTCACTGCAAATCTCCCTGACTGCCGGGAGAGGCGACGACGAACTGCATCAACGCCTTCAGGTCGCGTTTGCGGTCTTCGAGCGTTGGCGCTTCGAGCAGCGCCTGCTTTTCTTGCGGCGAGAACGGGCAGAGCATGGCGATCGCGTTCACCAGCGTTTCGTCGTCGGCTTTCGACAAGGCCTCCCAATCCGCCGACAGGCTGGCCGCGTCGAAATACCGTTTCAATAGATCCAGAAAGGCCTTGCGATCTTCTTCTGAACAAAGGTCGTCGGGATCTTCCAGATCTTTTCGGAACGGCGTCCAGTCCGGCTCGACGCGACGAAAAGGCGTAAAACCTTCAATCTCGCTCTTGATGCGGAAGCGCAGGATGCCGCTCAGCGCGATCAGGTAGCGCCCGTCGTCGGTCTCGGAAAAGCTGGTGACCCGCCCGCAGCAACCGATTTTATAGAGGTTGGGGTTCGGGCCGTCTTCGGCGGGCTGGACCATGCCGATCATGCGATGATCATTGCGCAGGCAGTCGTCCAGCATCGCCAGATAGCGCGGCTCAAAGATGTTGAGCGGCAGCCGGGCGCGCGGCAGCAGCAGGGCGCCTTCGAGCGGGAAAACCGGAAGAACGCTCGGCAGACTGTTGAACGAGATGCGGCGCGCCATGCCGGTCATGTGATCAGCTCTCTAAACAATTCAGGCGAAGATCATTGAGGACAACTTCCTGCGGCCTGACAGGGTGAGCGGGTCGGTCGGTCCGAACGCGTCAAAAAGTTTCATCAGCTGCGTCTTCGCCGCCTCATCGTTCCAAGTGCGATCGCGGCGGAAAATGTCCAGCAGCTCGGCGACCGCGCCCTCGCGATCGCCGATCGCGAGCAGACCGAGCGCAAGATCGAAGCGGGCGGCGTGATCGTTCGGCGACGCGTCGAGCGCGGCGCGGTTCTGGGCGATCCGCTGCGCGGCCCCGGCGGTCTCTTCGGCGAGGTCGATCGCCGTTTTGGCCGCGGTCATGGCCGGGTCGTTCTGTTTCTCCGCCGGCGCCATCTCCAGCGCTTGTCGCGCCCGGTCGAGATCGCCGGCCGCCGCGTAACAGCGCGCCAATCCCGCGATCGCTTTGACCTCGGTCGGATCGGCCTGCAGCACCGCGGCGAACAGCTGAGAGGCCTGAGCCACGTCGCTGTCGCCGAGCGCCGCCTCGGCGGCCTCGAGGGCGGCTTCGATATCGGCCGCCTCGCCGCCGCCGGGGTCACCGGCCGCCTTTAACACCTGCTCGACGAACTGTTTCAGTTGCGACGCGGGCAACGCGCCCATGAACCCGTCGACCGGCTGCCCGCCGACGAAAGCGAACACGGCCGGGATCGACTGAACCCGCATCTGCTGCGCGACGAGCTGGTTTCGATCGATGTCGATCTTCGCCAGCTTGACCTTTCCGCCGGCGGCGCGCACCGCGTCTTCGAGCGCGGGGCCGAGGGTCCGGCAAGGCCCGCACCAGGGGGCCCAGAAATCGACGATGATCGGCGTCGTGCGCGACGCTTCGACGACCTCGGTCATGAAGGTCTGGTCGGACACGTCGAACACCAGGCCATCGCCTCCATCGCCGCCCGCCGAGGATTTGCCGAAGCCCAGCATGATCGCCTCCGAATAGGTTCCTGTCGGCCAGGACTTAGGGCCTCGCGCGCCGGTTTCGCAACTCCTCGCGGCGCGACCGCCGGGTTCGATCGCGCGTCTCGCTTCAGGGGGCGTCGCGCGCGGCCGCCTCGAGCGCGTCGAAATCGACCAGCAGCGGCGTTCTGTCCCAGCGCGCAAGCACCGCCATCAGGTCCGCGGGCGCCACGGCCAGGGTCGCTTCGTTGTGGAGCGGATGGACGTTCACCAGCGCCGCGTCGAGCAGTTGGCGGTCGAGGATGGGCGTCACGCGCCGCTGTTCGCGGTCGTTGATCAGGGCGAAGGGCGTCACCGCCCCCGGCCGCACGCCGAGCGCGCTCCAGAGCGCCTCGGGCTTAAGGAAGCTAAACTTTGCGGCTCCGACGACCTTTTCGAGGTCGCGCAGGCGGATCTTGCGGTCGTCGCGGCAGGTGACGAGCCACAGGGCCCCCTTCTTATCCTTCAAGGCCATGTTCTTCACATGCGCGCCGGGAAGATGGGCGCAGTGCGCCTGGGCCTCGTCGACCGTGAAGACCGCCGGATGCCGATGCAGCGCATAGGCCACGCCGGCGTCGTGCAGCGCGTCGAGCAGCGCGTCTTCGTCGCACGGCGGCGGCGCGTTCGGGTCGTCGGCGAGCGGGTCCGTCCGGTCGTTTCCTGCGGCTGTCATGCGGCGTGGCCCTTTCCCGTTCCAAACCTGATCCGTGGTGCGCGCCGTCACAGCCGGTTCCGCCCCCGAACGCAATTCCCGCTTGCGCCCTTCGACGCAAAATCCTACACGGCCTGTCTATCGACGCGCTGCGTCGTACCCCATGGATGCGGGCGTAGCTCAGGGGTAGAGCACAACCTTGCCAAGGTTGGGGTCGTGAGTTCGAATCTCATCGCCCGCTCCAATTTCTCGACTGCAGGCCGGCGCTTCGGCGCCGCGGCGAAGCGGTTTGTGGAACCTCTCGCCGGTCTTTGCGCGTTTTGGTGTCAACGTCGAGCGTCGGGCTCGGCGATTGCA
>CAZBIG010000015.1:0-18214 GCA_964491865.1 uncultured Neomegalonema sp.
GGAGACGCGGGCGGCGGGGACGCGGGGTCGACGGCGGCGCGCGCCGCCTCGACCGCGCTCCGCGCTTCGGCGGCGATGGCGCGGGTCGCCTCGGCGCGCAGGCGCGGCGCCTCGGCCCGCAGCGCCGCCAGTCGGATCTCGGTCATCTCGCGCCGCAGCGTGTCGCGCAGCCGGCGCTCGTGCCGATCGAGCCGACGCCGTCGCCGCCGTTCGACCATCCGCCGCGGCATCCCCCGCGCGCCGAGCGCGACCAGGGTGAAGCCGAGAGACGAGCCCGCTTCGATCAAGACCGTGATGAGCAAAGCGAGCGCGACCTTGACCTGCCCCGCGTCGATCGCCCCGGCGCTCCAGGCCGCGATCTGAGCCAGCGTCTCGGCTTGCGGATCGGCCGAGCGCCCGACGACCGCGACGCCGCTCAGCGCGTCGCGGGTTTCGGCCAGGCGCTGATCCAGCTCGGCGCTTTGACGGGCCGCCGCCAGCTCTTGTCTCAGCTCGAGCACGGGCTGGCAGATCCGCAGGCTCTCGGGCAGCGTCACGTCGGTGCATTGCTTGGTGCGGACCCAGACGTTGCGCGGCAGCGTCGCGTTGGCGATCTCGGCTTCGACCACCGAGGCGGGGCGATGGGCCGGCAGCAGCGCGATCTGGCGCTCGAGCCGCTCGGCCCGTTCGCTGAGCGCGCGACGCTCGTCGACGGTGGCCGCGCGCTCGGCGGTGGTCACGTCGCGCGTCGAGGAGGCGAACCCGACGGCGCTGGCCATCGACCAGGCCACGCACAGCGTCCAGATGGCCAGGCCCCCGAGCGCCATCAGCGGCTTGCGGCCGGCCCAGAGGCCGATCACGACGAAGGGCAGCAGCGCTTTGAAGGCGTCGACCGCGAGGCTCGCCACGGCGTAGAGATAGCTGTCGATCGGGGTCGAGCCGAGCGTCAGACCGAAGCGGAAGTTCATCACGGCGGAGATCGAAAACAGCACCGCCGCGGTGACGAGGCCGATCAGCAGAACCAGCGCGCGGCCGGTGCGGCTGAAAAAAGCCTCGCGCGGCGGGTCGGGCGCGTCTTGCGCGTCGGCGGCCATGGCCCAGGCGGCGCGGCGTGGTCGGCCGGCCCCGTCCGACGCCGTGAGCGCCGTTTCGACTTGGACCGTTTCGGCGATGTCGACGGTGTCCCGCATTCGCAAGACCCCCTCCGCTGTGCTGCTCTCTCGAGGATCGCGGTAACCCGAAGCGCCTGTCCCTGGCCAGCGCCCGGGGCGCTCGGTGTGCTCCGGATCACATGGCGATCTGTTGGCCGGCGCGGGCCCGTCGCCTACACCGCGAACAGCCGGAGCGCCGGCGCGCCGTTCGCGCGCGCCCAGGCGATCCGCCGGCGGCCGGCGGAGGACGAAGCCGATGGATCCGAAGTCGCGGGTGGCGATCGAGCAGAAGCTGTGGGCCGCGTTCTCGCGCTACAGCGGAGATTTGAGCTTCCTCGACGCCTGGCTGGCGCTGCAGTGTCAGATGATCCCGCAGGCTGACCAAGGGTGGCTGTTCGCCGAGCGCGCCGACGGCGAGTTCGGGCTGACCTCGCGCTATGTCGCGGCGGCGGGGCGCGCTGAAGCCGCCGCGAAGCCCGACGCCGGCGAGACCCGAGACCCGTCCGATACCGCGCCTTCCGACAGCGCGCCTTCCCACAGCGCGCCTTCCCACAGCGCGCCTTCCGACAGCGCGCGGTCCGAGGACCCGCGGTCCGAGGACGGGCGTCAGGAGGCGCTGTCGCGGGTCGTCACCGACGCGCTGTCCGGGGCTCAGGGCGTGGCCGAGCCCGTCGAGACGGACGGGGCGAACCGTTGGCTGGCGGCGCTGCCGCTCAAAGCCGACGGGCGGGTGGTCGCGCTGACGGTCGTTCGGATCGACGGCGAGGACCCGGCGCTGGTCGCCTCGGCCATGCGGCATTTGCAGTGGGGCGGCGGCTGGGTGCTGGACTGGCTCCGCCGCCAGCGCGCCGAGGGCGTCGAGCCCGGAGAACCCGGCGAGCGCGCGCCGGGCGCGCCGACCGCGGACGGCGCCCAGGCGGGAACGGCGGCCGTCGAAGCCGGGGCGCTGGCGCTGATCGCCGCCGCGCTCGAGGCCCCGCGGTTCAAGGACGCCGCCGCCGCCTTCGCGGCGCGTCTGGCGGACGCGTTCGAGCTTGATCGGGCGAGCGTGGGCTTCCGGCGCGGCGGTCGGATCCGGATCGCCGCGATGAGCCACGCCGCTTTCGCCAAAGACCGGATGGACGAGGTGCGCCGGGTCCAGGCGGCGATGGAGGAAGCGCTCGATCAGGACGCGCTGGTCGCCCTGCCCGCGCGCGCCGAGACGCCGGGCCTGGTCACCCGCGCGCATGAGGAGCTGGCGGCCCGGGCCGAGGCCGGCCGCGGCGGCGGCGCGGCGACCGCCCCGCTCGCCGGGCCCTCGGGGCGCGGCGCGCTCACCATCGAGCGGGCCCGGCCCTTCAGCGCCGAGGAGTTGGCGACGCTCGAGGCCGCGGCGCGCTTGGGCGGCGCGGCGCTGCTCGAGAAGCGCCTGAACGACCGGTTCATCCTGGCCAAAATCGCCGGCTCGGCGCGCGAATCGCTGGCGTTCTGGCTCGGCCCGAAGCGGCCGGTGCTGAAGGTCTGCGTCGCGCTGGGGTTGGCGATCTTGCTGGGGCTGTGGCTGATCCCCTCTCGCTTCGAGCTGCGCGCGCCGGTGGCCCTAGAGGCGGCGCGGCTGCGGGTGATCTCGGCGCCGATCGACGGCTATCTGGTCAGCGCCGAGGCGCGCGCCGGCGATCGCGTCGCGGCGGGCGACCCGCTGGCGCAGCTCGACGTCGCGGATCTCGAGCTCGAGCGCGCCGGGCTGGTCGCCGACCGCAATCAAAGCGCCGTTCGGCTCGAAGAGGCCACCGCGGCCTATGAGCTGGCCGAAGCCAAGACGCACAAGGCCAAGCTCGAGCAGATCGAGGCCGAACTCGCCCTGGTGGAGAGCAAGATCCAGCGGGCGCGGATCACCGCGCCGTTCGACGGGGTTCTGGTGTCGGGCGATCTGTCGCAATCGATCGGCGAGGCGCTCACCCTCGGCCAAGAGCTGTTCGAGATCGCGCCGGCGGACGCCTATCGCCTGAGCGTGTTGATCGACGAGCGCGACGTCGCGTTCGCGGCGCCGGGCCAGCGCGGCGCGTTTTTGCTGACGGCGCGGCCGGACGCCCCGCGGACCTTCACGATCGAGCGGATCACGCCGGTGCTCGAGGCCGCGGACGGGCGCAATTACTACCGGGCCGAAGCGCGTCTCGACGAGACCTCGCCGAGCGACCGGCCGGGGCTCGCGGGGCGCGGACGGGTCGACGCGGGCTGGGCCTCGACGCTCTGGATCTGGACGCGCAACCTGACCGCCTGGGCGCGGATGCAGCTTTGGGCGTGGGTTCCATGAGCGGCGCAACGACCCGGCTGAAGATGCGGCTTGAGGCTCGGCTTGAGGCGCGGCTCGAGTCCGGGCGCGTCGGGGCGCGGTCGTGAGCCTCTACAGCCCGCACTGGTATCGCGCCGAGGCCCTGACGCCGCGGCTGAAAAGCCACTGCGCGATCGGGCGCCAAGTGCATCGCGGGCAGGTCTGGCACGTCGTCTCGAACCGCGCGAGCGGCGAGTTCTTCCGGGTCACGCCGACCGCCTACGCCGTCATCGGGTTGATGGACGGCCGCCGCACGGTCGAGCGGATCTGGCGCGAAGCGGCGGTCGCGCTCGGCGACGATCTGCCGACGCAGGACGACGTGATCCAGCTTTTGTCGAGGTTGCACCAGGCGGATCTGCTCCACAGCGGAGCCGCGCCCGACATGGCCGAGCTGGCCGAACGTCGCGACAAACGGGCCCGTCAGAAGCTGCTGCAGTCGGTGAAGAACCCGTTCGCCGTGCGCGTGCCTCTGGTCGATCCGGACCGGTTTTTGACGCGGTGGAAACCGCTTGGCGACCTGATGTTCACGCCCGTCGCGGCCCTGCTCTACCTGGCGCTGATCGGCTATGCGGGCGCGCTCGCGTTGATCGAATGGCCGGCCCTGTCGGCCGACTTCGCCAGCAGCCTGGCCGCCGTCGAGACCGTTTTGCTGATCGCCCTCGTCTATCCGGCGGTCAAAGCCGTCCACGAGCTGGGGCACGGCTTCGCCGTGAAGCGCTGGGACGGCGAGGTGCGCGAGATGGGCGTGATGATGCTGTTCTTCGTGCCGGTGCCGTATGTCGACGCGTCGGCGGCCACCGCTTGGCCGGATAAATGGCCCCGGGTGTTGGTCAGCGCGATGGGGGTTTTGGCCGAGCTGGGGATCGCCGCGCTGGCCCTGATCGTGTGGGCGTCGGTCGAGCCCGGCTTCGTGCGCTCGCTCGCTTTCGCCGCGATGACCACGGCGGGCGTCTCGACGCTGCTGTTCAACGGCAACCCGCTATTGCGTTTCGACGGCTACTACGCGCTGAGCGACGCCGTCGAGATCCCCAATTTATCGAAGCGCGGCAACGATTTCGTCGGGCATCTGATCAAGCGCTACGCGTTCGGCATGGCCCGCGAACGATTTCCGGCGCTCGCGCCGGGCGAGGCCGTCTGGCTGCCGAGCTACGCCGTCGCGGCGTTCTTGTATCGGATCGTGATCGCGATCTCGATTTCGATCCTGATCAGCGGCTGGTTCTTCGAATTGGGCGTCCTGATCGCCTTGTTCACCCTGGGGCAGATGCTGCTCTGGCCAGGGGCGAAGGCGTTGTGGCGCGTGTTGTTTAGCGAGGCGTTCATGAAAGTGCGTAAACGCGCGGTCTCGACGACCGTCGCGGGGATCGTCGCGGCGCTCGCGGCGGTCGCCTTCGCGCCGCTGCCCTATTCCTATCGGGCGGACGCGGTGGTCTGGCTCGGCGAAGAGGCCAAGGCGGTCGTCGGCGAGAGCGGTTTCGTCGCCGAGGCGTTCGTCGCGCCCGGCGAACCGGTCGTCGCCGGGGCCCCGATCTGGCGGCTGGAGAGCCCGCGGCTGTCGGCGCAGAGGGCGTCCGCCGCGGCGCAGCTCTCGGGGCTGCGGGCCAGTCTCGAGGCGGACCGGGCCTTCAACCAAGCGGCCGCGCAGCGCGCGCGAGAGCAGATCGCCGAAGCCGAGGCGCGCCTGGCGCGCTTCGACGCGCGGATCGCGGCCCTGACCGTGCGCGCGCCCTCGGCCGGCGCGTTCGAGCCGGTCGACCGGCGCGATCCGGTCGGCCGTCACCTGCAAAAGGGGGCGCCGGTCGGCTATCTCATCGATCCCGAGCGTCCGGTCACGCTGCGCCTCGCGGCCCCGGAGGAGGCGGTCGATTTGATCCGCGAGCGCGGTCGGGCGCTCGCCGCGCGGTTCGCGCATCTGCCCGGGCGCACCTTCGCGGCCGAGATCGCGCGAGAGGCGCCGACGGTCGGCTCGGCGCCGCCCCACCCGGCGCTGACCACGGTCGGCCGGGGGCGGTTGACGCCCGATCCGACGTCGCACGACGTTCCCCGGGTGCTCGAGCGGTTCGGCCTGCTCGACGTCGCGGTGCTGGATCCGCCGCCGAACCGCATGGTGGGGGCCGCGGCGACGGTGCGGGTGGATCTCGGCTGGGCCTCGCTCGGCGCGCAGATCTGGCGCCCGGCGCGCCAGCTGGTGCTCAAAGTGATCTCGGGCTGAGATGGCGGGCGGCGCTTTCATCCTGGGCGGGGCCCTGCGTCCGCCGAGCGCGCCGCGGTGGAGCGAGTCCGCGGACTTGCGCGAAGCGTTGGCGATCGGCCGGCGCCCGGGCGAACGCGCCGAAGAGGATCCGCAGGATCCGGTGTCGAAGGCCTGGCGCGAAATCCGCCTGTGCGCGCGACGGGCGACCGGCGGGGCGGCGCTGTCATGGTCCGTTCGCCGCGCCGCGGCCCGCATCGATGCGGCGCGCAGCGCCCTCGAGGCGGGGCCCGAGGCGGCGCGGACCGAAGCGGCGCTGCTCGGTCGGATCGAGGCGCTGCGGCCGCGGCTGCGGCGCGAGGGGCTTGGCGGCCCGGCCGCGATCAAGGCCTTCGCGTTGGTGGCGGCGCTGTCGCACCGGGTGCTCGGCCTCGCGCCCTATCGCGTGCAGCTCGAGGGCGCGTGGGCGCTGTCGGTCGGGCTGCTGGCCGAAATGCGCACAGGCGAAGGCAAGACCTTGACGGCCGTGCAGACCGCCGCCGTGGCGGCGCTGGCGGGCGCGCCAACGCATGTGGTGACGGTCAATCCCTATCTGACCGAGCGCGACGCCGCCTTCGCCCGACCGCTGCTCGAGCGGCTCGGATTGACGGTGGCGGTGGTCTCCGGGGTTCTCGAGTTCGACGCGCGCAAGGCGGCCTATGCGGCGGACGTGGTCTACGCGGTGAACAAGCAGCTGGCGTTCGACTATCTGCGCGATCGGATCGCGGCGCGGGCGGGTTCGGATTCGGTCTTCTCGCTCAGCGCGGCGCGGTTGGCGGGCGGGGCGGGGCCCGATCGCGCGCTGCGCGGCCTGCATTTCGCGATCGTCGACGAGGCCGACAGCGTTTTGATCGACGAGGCGCGGACGGCGCTCATCATCTCGCGCAAGCGGCCGAACCCGGACGTGACCGCCTTGGCCGAAGCGGCGTTGACGCTCGCGCGCGGGCTCGAGGTCGGTCTGGACTATAAAATCGATCCGCGCGCGCGCACCGTCGAGTTGACGGCGGCCGGGCGGGCGAAAGCGCGCGCCGCCGAAGTGGCGCACGCGCTGCTGCTGCGCGGCCGGCGGCGGCGCGAGACCGCGGCTCAGCTCGGGCTCTACGCGCTGCACTTGCTCGAGCGTGACGAGCATTACGCGGTGGCCGACGGCAAGGTGTCGTTGATCGACGAATACACCGGGCGCTTCATGCCGGACCGCAGCTGGGGCCAGGGCCTGCAGCAGATGGTCGAACTGAAAGAGGGCGTCGAGCCGACGGATCCGACCGAGACGACGGGGCAGATCACCTATCAGCGTTTCTTCCGGCGCTATCGCTCCTTCTCGGGCATGACCGGCACCGCCTATGAGGCCCAAGGCGAGATGTGGCGGACATTTCGCTTGGCGACGGTGCGGATCCGGCCGCGCAAGCGCTCTCGGCTGGTCGTCGCGCCGACCCGGGTGGCCGCGACGGCCGCCGAGAAATGGGCGCTGGTGGCGGCGCGCGCGGGCGCGCTGAGCGCAGCCGGCCGCGCCGTGCTGATCGGGGCTCGGACGGTCGCCG
Organism: uncultured Neomegalonema sp.; assembly: GCA_964491865.1. GTDB lineage: Bacteria > Pseudomonadota > Alphaproteobacteria > Rhodobacterales > Rhodobacteraceae > JBCBRF01. The sequence goes on from CAZBIG010000015.1 coordinate 7,207, forward strand.
CGGCCGAGGCGGCCAGCGCCGCGCTCGAGGCGGCCGGGCTGACGCATCAGCTGTTGAGCGCCGCGCATGACGACGACGAAGCGGCGATCGTCGCGGCGGCGGGCGGGTCCGAGAACGGGCGCGGCCGCATCACGGTGGCGACCAACATGGCCGGCCGCGGCACCGACATCGGCCTGTCCGAGGCGGTGCGCCAGGCCGGCGGTCTGGCGGTCATCCTCAGCGAACGGCACGACAGCCGGCGGGTCGATCGCCAGCTGATCGGCCGCGCCGGGCGCCAGGGCGATCCGGGCGGGGCCGAGGCGATCCTGTCGCTCGAAGACGCGCTGTTGGTGTCGGGCCGGCTCGACTGGGCGGCGCGGCGGCTGGCCCCCTGGCTTTCCCGGGCGCCGCTTTTGGCGCGGCCGGCGGCGCTGTTGCTGTTCCGGCTGGCCCAGCGGCGGCTCGAGCGCACGCACGCCCGGATGCGCGCCCGGGCCGTGGCTCAGGACCGCAAGCGATCGCGTCTGCTTGCCTTCGCCGGGCCTCCGGAATAGGCGGATCGCGCAGCAATCGAGAGGCGCGCCATGGGACCGACGACGGGGAGACGCGCGCGAGCGGCGCGGGCGGGGCGCGGGGTCGCGCGCGCGCTCGCGGCGGGTCTGGCGACAGCCGCGCCCGCCGCCGCCCAGGACGCGCCGTCGGTCTTCGACTGTTTGATCGAGCCGAGCGCGCGGGTCGAACTCGCCAGCGAGGTCGCGGGGGTGATCGACGCCGTGCATGTGCGCCGCGGCGACATGGTCGAGGCCGGGCAACTGATCGCGGCGCTGCGCTCGGATATCGAAATCGCGAACCGAGAGCTGGCCGCCGCCCGGGCCCAGGATCGGACGACGCTGGCGGTGAAGCAGGCGCAAGAGACGTTCGAGCGGCGTCGGCTGGAGCGCAACGAATCGTTGATCGCCGAGCGGGTGGTGAACGCGCAGGAAGCCGACGAGCTGCGCACGGCGGTCGAGGTGGCGTCGCGCGAGCGTCAGGTCGAGGAGGCGGCGTTGGCGCAGGCCGGGCTCGAGCTGAAGCGCGCCCGCGCGGTGCTGGCGGCCCGATCGGTCGAAAGCCCGATCAGCGGCGTGGTGCTTTCGCGCGACAAGGAGCCGGGGGAGCATGTCGACGGCGAGGCGATCGTCACCATCGTGACGCTCGATCCGCTGTTTGTCGAAGTGTTCGCGCCGATCCCGGTGGCGAAGCGGCTGCGGGTCGGCGGGCCGGCCGAAGTGCTGTCGCCGAACGAGCCGCCGATGGCGGCGACCATCGAGACCGTGGACCGGGTCGCCGACGCCGCCAGCCGGACGGTGAAGGTGCGGCTGACGCTGCCGAACCCGGATTTTTCAGTGATTGCGGGTCAGAATTGCCGAGCGCGGTTCGCGCTCGGCGCGGATCGCTGAGGACGCGCGTCAGGCTTCGATCTCGCCGTGACGCCGCTCATACTCCTCGACGGTGCGCTGCAGCACGTTCAGGAACCGCTTGGCCAGGAACGGGTTGAGGATCACCCGGTTGGTCAGCTCGATGGCGACGTCGTTGCTGGGGTTCGGGCGCCAGCCGCGCTGGGTGCCGAACAGCAGCGAGAACTCTTCGCGGGTCGCCGAGATGGTGGCGACGTTGGCGTAGTTCTCGACCATGCGGCTTTCGTCCCACGCCACGTTCGGCTGGGTGTTCACCGAGCCGCCGAAGTTTTCGGCCGGCGCAGGCGTTTCGGTCTCGTTCGACATGCTTGTCCCCTGGTTGGATGCAATGGGTACGGCCTAGGCCTTGTCGCGCCGGGCGTCTGTGATCGGCCGCACTGCGCGGAGGCTATCCAGATCACATCGCAGGTTTTGCGTCTCGGATCGCGCGCCGAGACGGCGCGGTGCGGATTGCGCCGCGCCGGCCACTGCGCCGGTCAGTCGGGCGCGCCGGCCTCGGCCTTGTCCGAGGCTTCGTCGGTCTGGAGGAACTGCTGAGCGGGCAGGCCGCCGAAATCCGCGCCGAACAGATCGGTTTCTTCGGGTTTGGGGGCGCGGACCGGCAGCGGCGCCGTTGTCGGAGCCGCGGCGCCGGTCGCGGCGGCGTCTCGCGCCAAAGTCGCGTCCTCGGCGGCGTCCTCGGCGGCGTTTCCGGCGGCGTCTTCGGCTGCGGACCGGGCGTCGACCTCAAGCCGCGCCGCGCGGGCGGCGGAGAGGGCGGGCGCGGCCGGTTCGGCGTAGCCGAGGGGGACCCCCGCGTCCCCGGCGGCGAACGGTCCGCCGGCGCGGGCCGCGGCGGCGTCGGCGGTCGAGGCGCCGCCCATCAGCACGCTGTTGAGCTCGGCGACATGGCCTTCGGCGATCCCGCCGGTCAGGCTGAGCAGGCTGAAGCGATCGAGCAGGTAGCGCAGCTCGGCGTCGAAGGCGTCGCGCTCGGCGCGGAGCCGCTCGCGTTGCGCGTTGAGGACGTCGACGAAGGAGGCGACGCCGGCCTCCTGCAGTCGCCGGGCGTTCGCTTCGGCGGCGCGGCGCGCCTCGACGGCGGCGCGCAAGGCGTCGATCTTGCCTTCGGCGTTGGTCACCAGCCGGAAAAAGTTGCGCACTTCGCGTTCGACGGTGCGGCGCGCCTTGTCGAGTTCGAATTGCTCGATCCTTTGCCGCTCGGAGGCCTGGAGGAATTCATAGCCTTCGCCGTCGGCGTTGAACAACGGGATGCGCACCCGCACGCCAAGGGTCGCCTCGTCCTCGACGCTGCCGCCGCCGAAGGTGCTGTCGCCTTCGTCGCGATAGTCGTAGGACCCGACCAGCTCGATGCGGGGCAGGTTTTTCGCGAACAGCTCGTCGCGTTGACGTTCGGCCTCGAGCACGCGGAGCGCTTGGACCCGCAGGTTCGGGCTGCCCACCAGAGCCCGCGTCACCCAATCATCGGGATCGTTGGGTTGCGGCGGCAGCGTCGGGACAGGGCCCGCGACTTCGTCCACGCTTTTGGGGCGCGTTCCGGTCAGTTCGCCGATCGCTTCGAGCGCGTTTTCGAAGCCCGCTTGCGCCTCGAACAGCTCGGCGCGCGCCAGCAGCGCGGCCGCCTCGACCGATCGCAATTCGGCCACCGAGATCAACGCTTCGCGTTCGGCCGCGGCCGCGCGCCGCAGCTCCTCGGTCGCGCCGTCGAGCGCCGCTTGCAGCAGCGAGACCCGCTTGCCGGCGGCCAGCGCCTCCAGGTAACGGCGTGTGACCTTGATCACAAGTTCTTGCCGGGCGGCGGCGAATTCCGCCACGGCCACGTCCCGGGCGGTGAGTTCTCGGCGGGCGAAGGCGATTCTCTCGAAATCGACGATCGGCTGGGTCACGCTCACGGTGGCGATCGCGCTGTTGAAGCGGGCGCCCCCCAGGTCGAGAACGGTGTTCTCGTCGTCTCGGTCGAGCACGCGGTCGCGCTGTCGGGATCCTTCGAGCACCGCGAAGGCGCGCGGGAAATAGCGCAGAATCGCGTTGCGGTAGCGGGCTTCGCCCAAATCCACGGTGGCGCGCGCCGCTGCGAGCTCGGGGTCGTTCTCAAGCGCCGCCTGATAAATCTCGACAAGGTCCTCGGCTGCGGCGCGCTGGGGCGGCATGATCAGGCCGACCACGCTCGCGACGGCGACGATCAACGCCGCAGTCCCGAGCCGCGCCGCGGCGTCTTCGCCTCGATGATCGTTGAACCTGCGCCTGTCGGCCACCGCGCGCCCCTGACCCTAAACCCTCGGCGGAGACCGTGTCTTTTCTTCGCCTCGTGTTCAATCGGTAATATTTAACCGGCGCGCCAGGCGTGATATTTCAGCAGCCGTGATCGAGCGCACGGGCCGCGACCGGTTCGGGCGGGGCGCCGAGGGCGCGGGCGCCGGCGCTGGTTCAGGTGCCGCAAAAGGTGCGCGTCACGCGTTCGGCCGGCGACGGCGGGGCCGCGTAAGCCGCCAGCTCCGGGCTTGGCGCGAACGGGTTGGCGACGACCGCCAGCAAGCGCTCGAACGGATCGAAATCACCCGCATAAGCCGCCGCGATCGCCTGCTCGACCCGATGGTTGCGCGGGATGTATGCCGGGTTGGCCTGCGCGAGCGCGTCGCGGCGCGCGTCGGGCGCGGCTCCTTCCCGAGCCAGACGCGCCTTCCAGGCGTCGACCCAGTCCCCCAGCGCCGGATCGGGCGCGCCGTCGGCCAGGCCGCGGAAGCTGTTGGTGAAATCGAGCGCCGCGTCGCGCAGGCGCGACAGCAGCGCCCCGATCAGCGCTTCGTCCCCCTCCTCGGGCGCGGTCAGGCCGAGCTTGCGCCGGAAGGCGTCGAGCCAAGCGGCCCGGAACTGTTCGGCGAAGGCGTCGACGGCGCCCTGCGCGGCCGCCACGCGCGCGTCGGGCGCGCCGCGCATCACGGGCAGCAGGCTCTGCGCGAGCTGGGCGAGGTTCCACTGAGCGATCCCCGGTTGCGCCCCATAGGCGTAGCGCCCGAACTGGTCGATCGAGCTGAACACCGCGGCGGGATCGTAGACGTCGAGGAACGCGCAGGGGCCGAAGTCGATCGTCTCGCCCGAGATCGTCATATTGTCGGTGTTCATGACGCCATGCACGAAGCCGAGCGACAGCCAGAGCGCGACGAGCCGCGCCTGACGCGCCGCGACGCCTTGCAGCAGCGCCAGAGCGGGGTCCTCGGCCTCGGCCGCCGCCGGGTCGTGCCGCGCGATCGCGTGCTCGGTCAGCAGGCGCAGCGCCTCCTCGTCGTCGCGCGCCGCGAAGAATTGAAAGGTGCCGACGCGAAGATGGCTGCTGGCGACCCGGGTCAGCACGGCCCCCGGCAACGGCGTCTCGCGCAGCACCGTCTCGCCGGTGGCGACCGCGGCCAGCGCGCGGGTGGTGGGCGCGCCGAGCGCGTGCATCGCCTCGCTGACGAGATATTCGCGCAGCACGGGGCCGAGCGGGGCCCGCCCGTCTCCCATGCGCGAGAACGGCGTGCGGCCAGAGCCTTTCAATTGCAGGTCGCGCCGCCGGCCGTCGCGATCGACGACTTCGCCCAGCAGGATCGCCCGACCGTCGCCGAGCTGAGGCGACCAGCCGCCGAATTGGTGGCCCGCATAGGCTTGGGCCAGGGGCTCGGCGCCCGCCGGCGGCCGCACGCCGGCCAGGATCTCGACGCCGTCCGGACCCGCCAGCGCGTCGGCGTCCAGTCCCAGGCTCTCGGCGAGCGGGCGGTTCAGCCGGATGAGCCGCGGCGCGCGCACCGGGGTCGGATCGAGCCGCGCGTAAAACCGCTCGGGCAAGCGGGCGTAGCTGTTGTCGAACGCGAAGCCGAACGGGTCGTCGCCGGCGGCGTTCGGAGCGGCGTCGAGCGGGGGCATGGCGTCTCCTGCGTCTCCTGCGGGTCCTGCGGGTCTTGCGGGTCCTGCTCCGGTGGCGGGGACGGCGGCCCGCGCGGGCGTCGCCTGCACATAGGCGCCCGAAGGGACGGGGTCAGCGGCGCGTCGGCCGTAAAAAAAACCCTGGCGGGCCAAGGGCGCGCCAGGGTTGTCAGCTTGGTTGCGGAGGCAGGATTTGAACCTGCGGCCTTCAGGTTATGAGCCTGACGAGCTACCGGGCTGCTCCACTCCGCGTCAGGAGGGGGCGACATAACAAGCGCTCGGGCTGGGTTCAAGGGCGGCGTCGCGCGCGGGGCGGAAAAAATGACGCTTTTGCGACGTCGATCGCGCGCCGCGCTCCGCCGGTTTCGACGGTCGCGCGATCGCGAAGGCTGGACGTCGCGGGATCACGGCGACAAAACACCGGCCATGTCGTGGCTTCCCTGTTTTCCGCTTTTCGCCGCGCCGACCCGCGCCGCGGCGCTGACAGGCGCGCTGCTGCTGACACTCGGGGCGTGCGCCGCCGAAACCGACGGGCCGAGCGCGCGCGCCTGCGAGCGGCTGGCCGACGGCGATCTGCCCAGTTTGCTCGGCGGACAGATCCAGAAGCCGGTCCAGCGCGTCGACGACGCGCCGGAGCGCGCGATTTATCTGTCGACCTGCCAGGTGCGTCGGGTGCACGGGCCCCGGCGCCTGTCGCTGATGCTCCGAGAGCAGCGCCGTCCGAACATGCCGCTCGCGGCCGAGCAGATCCGTCGGTTGAAGGAAAGCCTGAGCCGCGACGCGCGCGGCGATCCGGGTTGGCGGGACGTCGCCGGCCTCGGCGAAGCGGCGGCGTGGTCGCCGGCGCTTCGGCAGCTGATCATGATCGACGACGAAGGGCGGCGCAGCTTCATCCTGTCGATCGGCCCCGGGGGCGATCCGTTCACCGTCGCCGAGGCGGCGGCGCGAGCGGCGCTCGACTAGCGTGCGGGCGGCGCGACCGCGACGCTCAATATTTGACGAGTTAGACTTGCCGTAGAGATGGTCGATTTTTTCACCGCCGACACGCATTTTGGTCATTCCGGGATCATCCGGCTCGCCGAGCGCCCGTTTCGGTCGGTCGACGAGATGGACGCGGCGTTGATCGCGGCGTGGAACGCGCGCGTCGGCCCCGACGATCGCGTGTTTCATCTCGGTGATTTCTGCTTCAAGGGCTCGAAGCGCGCCGCGGCGGTGCTTGAAAGGCTGCAGGGCCGCATCGTGTTCTTGCGCGGCAATCACGATACCGACAACACGGCGATGCTCGAGCGCTGGGAGAGCGTGCACGACCTTCTCGAGGTCAAGGCGGGCGGGGTCCGCGTGACGCTCTGCCATTATCCGTTGCTCGAGTGGCCGGGCGCTTGGCGGGGCGACGTGCATCTGCACGGGCACACCCATGGGCGGGTGCCGCCGAACCGGCAACGGTGCGATGTCGGGGTCGATGTTTGGGGCTTTCAGCCCGTCACGCTGGAAGAGATACGGGCCCGGTTAGAGACCGCGCCCGCCTATCATCCGTCGGACTATTACTCGGAGGCGGCGCGCGCCTAGAGCGCGCCGCGCTGGACTGGGGTTCTCAGGCGGCGCGCTCGCGCAGGGTCGCGAGGAACTGGTCGATGTCCGAGCCGCTTTGCTCGTACAGGCCCTTGAAGTCTTCGCGCTGGGTGGCGACCAGCGAGATCCCCTCGATCACGATGTCTTCGATCAGGATCGAGCCCGCGCGGTCGCTGACGCGCCAGGTCACCGACAGGGGGTCGGCGTTCGGCGCCTGGACGCGGGTGCTGACGAACACGCTTTTCTTGCGCGAAAGCGCGTCGACGACTTTGAGCGTCTCGCCCTTATAGTCGTCAAAGCGGCGGGTGTAGATTTTCGACAGATACTCAGGGAAGAGGCTTTGATATTCGGCCTTTTGCGCGTCCGTCATCTGACGCCAGGGCGCGCCGAGCGTGACCTGGGCGATCCGGTCGATCATGGCGCTTTCCGCCATCAAATCGCGGAACGCGACCCGCTTCTGCTCGAAACTCTGGTTCGACCGGGCGAGCGACACGACCCGGTTCGCCACATCTTCGACGAACGCCTTGGCGGCGTCTTCTTCGAGCGCGTGGGCGGGCGTCGCGCCAACATAGGCGGTGGCGACGACGCTCGACGCGATCGCCGCCAGGGCGGCGCGGCGGGAGAAATTCGGCATAGCGGGTCCCTCATAACGCTTTGACGGGCTCAGACGGCCCCGCTGGCGCATATCGGGACCGCGTGGGGCGGTTTTGAGACGGCTACTCGTCAAACAGGTCGGGCGACGCGTCCACATCGGCCTCGCCATTGACCCCGCGCACGAACCGGCGACGGCTTTGCAGATAGATCGACCGCGACGTCGCGTAGCTGTCGGCGCTGTCATACAAGACGCTGTCGATCGCCTCGAAGTTCCGCGCGCGGGCCTCGGCGACGCGAACGCCGTTGGCGGCGGCGCTGATGATCGGGTCTCCGAGATACGTCGTCGGCGCGAAGGCCAGATCGACCACGCGACCGGCGGTGTGGCGGACCGTCGACGGGCCGAGCAGCGGGATCTCGTAATAGACGCCCTCGGCCAGCCCCCATTTCGCGAGCGTCATGCCGAAATCCGCGTCTTCTTTCGGCAGTTTGAACGCGGTCGCGAGGTCGAGCAGGCCGCCGGCCCCCGCGAGCGTGTTGAACCCGAAGCGCAAGAAGGTGCTGCCGGCCTTTTCCGCTTCGCCCTGAAGCAGGTGGTTCGCGAAGTCGCGCGGCAGCTCGAGGTGGTTCAAGGCGTTGCGCACCAGGAACTGCACCAGGCCCGGCGTGACGGTGTTGTAGACCTGCGCGATCGGGCGCACGATCACGGTGTCCGCGCCCTTGTTGAAGGCGTGGGTCGCCCGGTTGACGTTCTCATACGGGTCGTTGACCGCCAGGCCGTTGTCGTCGACCGTCGCGGTGCTGGCGCAGCCGGCGACCGCCAAGCACAGCGCCGCCGCCGCGGCGCGCAGGCCGACGCCCAGTCGTGATTTCGCCGTTAATCGCATTCTATTGCGCGCCCCGTTCGCGGCCCTCATCGACGCGGACCTTAGACAGAGCGGGTCCTTAAGCAATGGTGAAAACCGAGCGCCTCGGCTGACGAGACCGGCTGCGGCCGCCAAGTCACGGCGCTGCCGCGCTCGGCCGCCGGTCGCTCGCGCCTTTGTGAAGGAATTTCGTCGGCCCCCCGGCCTCCGTCACATCAACATGGCCTCGGCCTCCGCCGCATCGGGCGACGCCTGCGGGCCGACCGCGGCGCGGGACCGATCGCGCTCTGGTTGCATCTTTCTTGCGTGACCGATCGCGACGAGGACGCGGGTCGGCGGTCGCGCCGGGCGGCCGAGGGCGGCGAAGGGCCGTTAGGGCGCGAAAACGCCGTCTTTCGGCCCCTTTGCGGCCGCTTCGGGCCGCAACGGCGCTGGCGCGCGTCTTCGCAGGCCGCTAAGAAGTAGCGGCTAAGGAAGGACAGGTCGGCGCAGCGGCGCCGCCGGGCGCGCGCCCTCGGGCGGAAAATCGCGCGAACGGCCCGCGGCCATGGGCGAAGCGTCGCCAGGGTCGGCGCCGGGCGGCGCGGGCGTCGTCCCGATCGGGGCGGCGCCAGGAACCATCGCGGAGCGTCCGAGACGGCGGCGCGGGCACGGGAGTGAAGCGGTCATGAGACAGCGAGCCAATCCCTCGGAGAACGGGCGCGCCGAATTGCGCGAGGCTCTCGGCTCGGGCCGAGCCCTGTTCATCAGCGTCGGCGTTTTCAGCTGTTTTGTGAACATCTTGATGCTGACCGGCCCGATGTTCATGCTGCAGGTCTATGACCGCGTGTTGAGCTCGCGCAGCTACAACACGCTGCTGGTGTTGTTTCTGCTGGTGGCGGCGTTGTTCTTGTGCATGGGCCTGCTCGACTGGGCCCGGTCGCGCGTTCTGGCGCGGGCCGGCGCGCGGTTCCAGGCGCTGCTCGATTCGCGCGTGTTCATCGCGTCGCTGACGCGGTCGCTGTCGCCCAAGGACCGCTCGCGTCCGGCGACCGGACTGCGCGATCTCGAGGCGATCCAGCGAGTGCTCTCGGGCCCAGCTCCGTTCGCAGTGTTCGACGCGCCCTGGACCCCGCTTTATCTGGCCGTCATTTTCCTGTTTCACCCGTGGCTCGGCTATCTCGCCTTGGCCGGCGGCTTGGTGCTGCTGCTGCTCACCTGGCTGAACGAGCGGTCGTCAGCCGAGCCGCAGAGAAAAGCCTATGAGGCGCAAGCGCTCGCCGAGACGTTCGAGCAGTCGATCCGGCGCGACGCGGAGACGATCCAAGGCCTCGGCATGCGCGACGCCGCCACCGAGCGCTGGCGGCAGCGGCGAGATCGGGCGCTCGGCCAGCAGATCGAGGCTTCCGACAAATCGGGGCGGTTCGCGGCCGCGTCGAAAACGCTGCGCTTCTTTCTTCAGTCGGCCATTCTGGCGCTCGGCGCGCTGCTGGTGATCAACGGAGAGATCACCCCCGGGGTGATGATCGCCTCGTCGATCCTGATGGGGCGGGCGCTCGCCCCCGTCGAGCAGGCGATCGGACAATGGGCGGCGATCCAGCGCGCCGCGCAAGGCTGGCGCTCGTTGACCGAGCTGTTGAGCCAGACCCCGCCGCCGGCGAAAGTGATGTCGCTGCCGCGCCCGAAAGGCGCGCTCAGCGCGCGCAATCTGGTGATCGCCAGCCCCGGCGACGACAAGGCGATCCTGCGCGGCGTCGCGTTCTCGCTGTCGCCGGGCGAGGCGATGGGCGTGATCGGGCCGAGCGGGGCGGGAAAATCGACGCTCGCGCGCGCGCTAGTCGGCGTTTGGCCGCCGGCGGCGGGCGAGATCCGCATCGACGGCGCGACCCCCGAGCAATATGACGCCGACGTTTTGGGACGCGCGGTCGGCTATCTGCCGCAAGACGTCGCGCTGCTCGACGCCACGGTCGCCGAGAACATCGCCCGTCTCGACGCCGAGCCCGACGCGAAAAAGGTGATCGAGGCCGCGAAAAGGGCCGGCGCGCACGAGATGATCCTGGCGCTGCCCAAAGGCTACGACACGCCGATCGGGATCGGCGGCGCCCAGCTGTCGGGCGGGCAACGCCAGCGCGTGGCGCTCGCCCGCGCGCTTTACGGCGACCCGTCGCTGGTCGTCTTGGACGAGCCCAACGCCAATTTGGACAGCCCCGGCGAACAGGCGCTGCTCCAGGCCATCGCCGAGCTGCGCGAGCGCGGCAAAACCGTTGTGATCGTCGCGCACCGGCCGAGCGCGATCGCGTCCTGCGACAAGATCCTGATGCTCGACCAAGGTCAGCAGCGCGCCTTCGGCCCGCGCGACGAGGTGCTGCGCCAGACCACCCGCAACTACCCGCAGCTGGTGAAAGGCGGCCCGCCGAGCGGCGCCGCCGAGGCGCCGGCCTCACCCTCCGCCTCGGGCCTGGCCCCAGGCGCCTGACCGATTCTCGGGTCGAGGAGACCTAACCGATGACCGCCGCCCATTCGGACCGCGTTCCGCGTCCCGACCCCGACGCGGCCCCCGCCGCCCGGACCGAGGCCGAGCCTTCGCGCTCGGCGGCGCCGCGCGCCGGCGCCGAGCCCTCTCCCGCGGCCCGCGCGGCCGCCGACCACGGCCTGTCCGGCGCGCCC
>CAZBIG010000016.1:0-17763 GCA_964491865.1 uncultured Neomegalonema sp.
GCGACGACGCGCTCAACGGCGACGCCGACGGCGACGCGCTCAACGGCGGCGACGGGGCTGACACGCTCAACGGCGGCGACGGGGCTGACACGCTCGACGGCGGCGCCGGCGACGACGCGCTCAATGGCGACGCCGACGACGACGTCCTTTCCGGCGGCGCAGGCGCGGACGCCCTGTCGGGCGGCGACGACGACGACCGGCTGGACGGCGGCGACGGGGCCGACTGGGCGAGCGGCGGCGCCGGGCGCGACACGGCGCTCGGCGGGGCCGGCGCCGACACCCTCGAAGGGCGCGGCGACGACGACCTCCTGTCGGGCGAAGGCGACGACGATCTGCTGTTCGGGAACAACGGCGTCGATCGGCTCGAAGGCAACGCCGGCTTCGACACGCTTTATGGCGGGGCGTCCGGCGACGCGCTGTATGGCGGCCGAGACGACGACACCGTGTTCGGCGACGCGGGCGACGATCAGGCCTATGGCGGATCGGGCGCCGACGATCTGTCCGGCGGCGACGGGAACGACACGCTCGACGGCGGCGCCGGCGACGACGCGCTCAACGGCGGATCAGGCGCCGACAGCCTCGACGGCGGCGACGGCGCCGACACGCTCGAGGGCCGCGCCGGACAAGACCGTCTGGACGGCGGCGCGGGGGCGGACCTGCTGCGCGGCGCCGGCGACGCCGATCACTTGGCCGGCAAGGCGGACGCCGACACGCTGATCGGCGGCGGCGGCGCCGACACCCTGATCGGCGGCGGGGGCGACGACCAGCTCGAGGGCGGGGTCGACGGCGACCGGCTCGACGGCGGCGTCGGCGACGACACCCTGCGCGGCCAAGACGGCCGCGACCGGCTTGAGGGCGGCGGCGGCGACGACCTGTTGGAGGGCGGCGCGCAGGCCGACACGCTGCAGGGCGGGTCGGGTTCCGACACGCTGAGCGGCGCGGGCGGCGACGACCTGCTGTTGGGCGGCGGCGATGACGACACGGTCCTCGGCGGCAGCGGGACCGACACGCTCGAGGGCGGCGGCGGGGACGATCGTCTTGACGGCGGTCTGGACGCCGACATTCTCGACGGCGGCGTCGGCGACGACACGGTCGAGGGCGGCGGCGGCGCGGACGTGATCGACGGCGGCGGCAATGGCGGCGCGGACGTGCTGATCGGCGGGGGCGGAACGGATCGGTACGTGTTCCGCGACGGCTGGGGCGACGACGTCGTCGCCGACTATGCGGCCGGAGAAACGCTCGACTTCCGCCAGGCCGGCGGCATACGGGACCGCGACGACCTCGCGATCAGCCAAGACGGGGCCGATCTGGTGGTGACGGCGCTGAACGGCGCTGGGTCGGTGCGCCTCGAGAACGCCGCGGCCCTTGTCGACGCCCAAACCCTGGCGGACGACTTCCTGTTCTGAGCGGCGCGCGGCTCCGCCGACGCTCGGCGGGGCCGCGTCAGGTCGTCAAGCGACCCGGCCGCCGGGGCTCGCAGCCGGTCCCGGCCCGGTCGGCCCCCCGATTACTTCACGGTGACGGTGATCACGTCCGAGACGATCGGCGGGTCGTGCGGGATGTGATTGTGGTCGCCGAGCACGAGCTGGAGCGTATGCTCGCCCGGCGCGAGCTCGACAGTCTTCTCGGTCTGACCGCCGCCGAAATGGAGGTGGTTCTCGTCCGCCGGCAGCGGCGCGTCGTATTCCGCGTCGCCGTCCGGCCCCTGGCCGAAAGGCGCGCGGTTGATGAGCAGGTGATGGTGGCCGGTCTTCTCCTGCTCGACCCCGGCGGGCGCGACGCCCATGCCGCTCAGGCCGAACACGACCTTCACGGGGCTCGAGACGACGGCCCCGTCCTTGAGGTTCACGAAATAGACGGCCGCGCGGGCCGGGGCCGGGGTCGCGCCGGCGACGGCCGACGGCGCGGCCCCGGCGAGCGGGGCCGCGATGAAGGCCGCGGCGACGAGCGCGGCGGCGGTCCTGCGGGTGATCATAAGAATTCCTCCTTAGATGCGGCCGCGTTCTGGAGCGGCCTTTGGGCGGACGCGCGGCGCGCCCGTCGGAGATTAAGTAATCGGCTTCGGCCTTGGCGCCATGGGCGCCCGCCGAGGCCGCCCCGCCCTGTCGCCTGCGTCGGCTCCCCCGCTGGCTCCCCAACGGGCTCTCCAACCGGCTTTCCAACTGGTTCTCTTTGGCGGACCCGCCTGTTCTCGCGCGTCGGTCCCGATCGACGGCGCTGGCCCAGCGCCGCGCGGCGCGAACGACCGGGCGAGACGGCCTGAAGGCCGATCTCGTCGACCGCGCGGTCGAGCGAGCCGGCCGGGCGGGTCGGCTTGTCCGAGACTGAAGGGCGCCGCCGCGCCGCGACGAAACCCCAAGAGCTCCGCCCGCGAGACCAGGCCCAGCGCGCCGCGTGTCCCACATGTTTGGTAAGCACCGCGCCGGCGTCGCCCTGACGGCCCTGGCGGATGGGGGTGGTGGGCGGTACTGGGTTCGAACCAGTGACCCCTGCGGTGTGAACACAGTGCTCTACCACTGAGCTAACCGCCCACGAGCCGCTCGTATAGGTCTCGCCCGCGCCGCCGGTCAAGCGGTTCGCGCCGCTGTTCAGAGGCCGAGCGTCTCGAGCGCGCCGTCGAGTTCGGCGTAGGATCCGATCAACGCGTCGGGCTTCAAGCTCGCCACCGGCGCGGTCGCATAGCCGAAGGTGACGAGCACCACTTTGGTCTCGGCGTTTCGCGCGGCGTCGCGATCGGTCTGGGTGTCGCCGATCAGAACGCTGAGCGCCGGCGCGCCCCCCACCCGGTCGATGGTTTCGAGCAAATGCCGGGGATCGGGCTTGCGCACCGGCAAGGTGTCGGCCCCGAGCACGGCCGAAAAGCGGCGCGCCAGGTCGAGCTTGTCGAGCAGCGAGATCGCCAGCGCCTCGGGCTTGTTCGTGCAGACCCCGAGACGCCAACCGGCCGCGGCCAAGCGGTCCAACGCCTCGGGAACGCCGTCGAACACCCGCGTTTCGCGATCGATCCGCGCCGCGTAAAGCGACAGAAAGCGGGGAAACAGGCGGTCGACCGCGGCCGTGTCCGCCGGGCGGCCGGCCCGTTCGAGCCCCGCGGCGATCAACGCCCTGCCCCCGCGCCCCGCGGTCGTCCGCGCCTCGGCGTAGGGCCTGGGCGGCGCGCCGAGTTCCGCCATCAAATCGTTCGCCGCCCCGACCAGATCCGGGGCCGTATCGGCCAAAGTGCCGTCGAGATCGAAAATCGCCGCGCGCATAGACTGCGCTGCTAGCGGGCGGACGCCGGCTTGTCACGCTTTGTAATCCTTGCTGATCCGCAACCGCTTGCGCGCGCGACCCCGCGGCGTCACAAGGCCTACGCTCTCGCCGGCGGGCGGGCGCGGCCGGGCGGGCGCAGTCGCGCCGCGCGCCGGCCGGGCCGCCGCGGACGGCTCGCCCGGCGCCGCGCGCCGAGCCGGCGGCTCCGGAACCCTCAGACCGAGACCGAGCATGTCCGACGCCACTCTTTCCGCCCCGGGCCGCGCCGCGCCGCGCCCTGTCGAGACCGCGCGCGACCGGCCGGCGGCCGCGGTGGTTCTGGCCGCCGGACGGGGCGTGCGCATGGCCTCGGATCTGCCCAAAACGCTCCACCCGGTCGGCGGCCGGGCCATGCTGGCCCATGTGATCGCCACGGCGCGCGCGGTGTGCGACGGCCCCCGGATCGTGGTCGTCGGTCACCAGGCGGACCGGGTGTCGGCCGCCGCCGCCGGCTTCGACGCCGAGGCGACCGCCGTGTTGCAAGAGCCCCAGCGCGGCACCGCCCATGCCGTGGCCCAGGCGCGCGCGGCGCTCGACGGCTGGACGGGCGACGTGTTCGTATTGTACGGTGATACCCCGCTGATTCGCGCCGAAACGTTGCGGCGCTTGTCGCAGGCGCGGGCGTCCGGGGCGGCCGCGGCGGTGCTCGGCTTCGAAGCGCGCGTCCCCGGCGGCTATGGCCGCTTGATGCGCGACCCCGACGGCGCTTTGGCGCGGATCGTCGAAGCCAAAGACGCGACGCCGGACGAACTGGCGACGCGGCTCTGCAATTCGGGCGTCATGTGCGTGGACGGGGCCAGGCTGTTCGGCTGGCTCGACCGCATCGACGACGACAACGCCAAGGGCGAATTTTATCTGACGGACTTGGTGGCGCTGGCGCGCGCGGACGGCGCCGCCGCGGCCGTTGTCGTATGCGACGAGGCCGAGGTGCTCGGCGTGAACAGCCGCGCCGAACTCGCCGCCGCCGAGGCGGCTTTTCAAACGCGCGCGCGCGTCGACGCGATGGCCGCCGGCGCGACCCTGACCGCGCCCGAAACCGTCTATTTCAGCTACGACACCGAGCTCGGACGCGATGTCGAGGTCGAGCCCCATGTGGTGTTCGGCCCCGGCGTGCGGGTCGAGGGCGCGGCGCGGATCCGCGCGTTCAGCCATCTCGAAGGCTGCCGCGTCGCCGCCGGCGCCGTCGTCGGCCCCTATGCGCGCCTGCGCCCGGGCGCCGACCTCGGCCCGGGCGCTCGGATCGGCAATTTCGTGGAAGTGAAAAACGCCAAGATCGGGTCGGACGCGAAGATCAATCATCTCAGCTATGTGGGCGACGCGCGGATCGGCGAGGGCGCGAACTTGGGCGCCGGCGTGATCACCTGCAATTATGACGGGGTCGCGAAGCACCGCACCGAGATCGGTTCGGACGCCTTCATCGGCTCGAACGCGGCGCTGGTGGCGCCGGTGCGCGTGGGCGACGGCGCCCTGGTCGCCGCGGGATCCGTGATCACGCGCGACGTCGCCTCGGACGCGTTGGCGCTGGCCCGCGGAAAACAGATCGACAAACCGGGGTTCGCTGCGAAGCTGCGCGCGAAGCTCGCGGACGCGGCCCGACGCAAAAACGCCGAGCGCTGAGCCGCGACCGCGCGCCCGCCGACGCGGGCGTCCGGCGCGTCCAGAACCGTCATTCCGGCGGCGTTCGGGACAAGGAGGAGATGCGACATGTGCGGCATCGTCGGCGTGATTGCCCAGTCGGAGGCGGCTCCGATGATGCTGGAGGCGCTGAAACGGCTCGAATACCGCGGTTATGACAGCGCTGGGATCGCGACCGTCCGCCCGGCGGGCCTCGCGCGCCGCCGCGCCGTCGGCAAGCTCTCGGCGCTGACCGAGCTGGTCTCGCGCGCCCCGCTGCCCGGACGGACGGGCGTCGGGCACACGCGCTGGGCCACGCATGGCGCGCCGAACGAGACGAACGCGCATCCCCACATGACCGAGCGGGTCGCGGTCGTGCATAACGGGATCATCGAGAACTACCGGGAGCTGCGACAGGCGCTCGAGGACGCCGGGCGCGTGTTTGAAAGCGACACGGACACCGAAATCGTCGCCCATTTGCTCACGCGTCATCTCGAGGAAGGTCGGTCGCCTCAGGAAGCGGCCGCCGAAACGCTGGGTCAGTTGGACGGCGCCTTCGCGTTGTGCGCGCTGTTTCGCGACCATGAAAATCTGTTGATCGCCGCGCGTCGCGGGTCGCCGTTGGCCCTCGGCTACGGCGATGGCGAGATGTTCGTGGGCTCCGACGCGCTGGCCCTCGCGCCGATGACGCACCGCATCTGTTACCTCGAAGAAGGCGACTGGGCCGTGATCACCCGCGACGGCGCGCAAATTTACAACGAGGCCGGTTTGCCGGCGAACCGCGAAGTCAAAGCGATCGCGCTGTCGAGCGCTTTGGTCGACAAGGGCGAACATCGCCACTTCATGGCGAAAGAAATCCACGAACAGCCCTCGGTGTTGGCCTATACGCTCGCGACCTTTTTGGGGCCGGACCGGCTTCATATCGCGCCGCCCGTCGGCAGACTGCCGTTCGAAGACGCGCCGCGCCTGAACATGATCGCATGCGGAACCGCCTATTACGCGTGCGCCATCGGTAAATACTGGTTCGAAGGCATGGCGGGTCTGCCCGTCGATCTCGATATCGCGTCCGAATTCCGCTACCGCGATCCCATTCTCGAGCCGGGGGGCGTGTCGGTGTTCGTCAGCCAGTCCGGAGAGACGGCGGACACGCTTGCGGCCCTCAGATTCTGTCGCGCGGCCGGGCAGAAGATCGTCTCGATCGTCAATGTCCCGACCTCGACCATCGCGCGCGAGTCGGACATCGTCTTGCCGACGCTCGCCGGGCCCGAGATCGGCGTGGCGTCGACCAAAGCGTTCACCTGCCAGCTGATGGTGCTGGCCGCCGCGGCCATCCACACCGCGCGCCGTCGCGGCCGCTTGGACGCCGCCGAGGAACGCGCCCTGGCCCGGCGACTGACCGAGTTGCCGACGATGATGTCCCGCGCCCTGTCGCGCGAGAAACGCATCGCCCGCATCGCGGCCAGTCTCGCGCGCGCCAACGACGTGCTCTATCTCGGGCGCGGCCCGATGTATCCGCTGGCGCTCGAAGGCGCGCTGAAATTGAAGGAAATCAGCTACATCCACGCAGAGGGCTACGCGTCCGGAGAGCTGAAGCACGGCCCGATCGCCTTGGTCGACGAAACCGTGCCCGTCGTCGTTCTGGCGCCCACCGACGCGTTGTTCGAAAAGACCGTGTCGAACATGCAGGAGGTCATGGCGCGCGGCGGCCGCGTGATCCTGATCTCCGACCGCGACGGCGTCGAAGCCGCCGGCGACGGCGTGTGGCAATCGATCCAAATGCCGCCGATCGACCCGCGGCTCGCGCCGATCCTTTATGCGGCTCCGGCGCAACTGTTGGCCTATCACACCGCGGTGCATAAAGGCACCGACGTCGACCAGCCGCGCAATCTGGCGAAATCGGTAACAGTGGAGTAAGGATCTCCGCGAAGGTTGAGGCGACCGCGGCTCGGCTTTTGCGTGATCCCCGTCAGCCGGTGTCGGCGGCGGCGCGGCGCGACGGCCGCGACAGAAAAATGGAGCGTTCCGATGCAGCGAGCTCGCCGTTTGATTATCGCGGCCGCCCTTGCGGGCGCGGCCGGCTTGAGCGGCTGTTCGGCGATGCCGGACATGTTCGGCGACATCGCCGCGGTGTTCGACCGCGATCCCGGGTCCGCGCCCGCCGCGGCCAAGAAGTCCGACGCGGCCGCCGAGCCCGCCTTGGATCCGGGGCTCGCCGAAACCCGCCTCGCGGCGACCGCGCGCGTCGATGACGCCGAGGCCGCGCCGACCGTTTCGCCCGACGCCGCCGCAGCGGCGGACCGCGCCGCGCAACCGGCCCTCACCGCGGCCGCGGCGCCCGGCCCGGACGCCGCCCTGGCCTTGTCTTATCCCGAACCTGAAGCTTGCCGCACGGTGCGCCTTTACAAAAAGCCGCGCATCGCCGTCTCGAAACAGCTTCCTGAAGAATGGCGCGCCTTCGCCGGGCACTGGGGCGACGGGCTCTGGGACGGCAAGCTCTGCCAAGAGCTGGTGATCGATCAGATCTCGGAAGACGGCGTCGTCACGCTTTACGACATGCAGGGGTATTACACGCCCTGGAAGCGCGTGCCGACGGCGTTCCGCCGAACCGGCCAGTTTTTGCCCGACGGGCGCTTGCGCGTCGATCTCGGCAAAATGGGCGTCGCGACCTACGAGTTGCAGGACGGTCGGCTTTACGGCGTCTACGACTGGGGCGTGTCGACGGCGCGCATCGCCTTGGTTCGAAAGTAAAGTCGCGCCGGCCGCGGCGGTCGCGCCCTGTGGTCGCGACCTCGCCCCCGCCAATTGCGCGCGCCCCTCGCCATCCCTAGTGTCTCTAAAAAACTGATTGCGGACGACGCGCCCCGTCGCCCGCTTAGGGAGGCTTAACGCATGCAGTCGCCGCCGTTGATCGATCCGTTCGCGCGCGCCGTCACCTATTTGCGGGTGTCCGTCACCGATCGGTGCGACTTCCGCTGCGTGTACTGCATGAGCGAACACATGACGTTCCTGCCCAAGGCGGATCTTCTCAGCCTGGAGGAGCTCGATCGCCTGTGCTCGATTTTCGTCGGTCTCGGCGTGCGGAAACTTCGGATCACCGGCGGCGAACCGCTCGTTCGACGCAACGTGATGTGGTTCTTCGAGCGCATGAGCCGGCATCTTGCGTCGGGCGCGTTGGACGAGCTGACCCTGACCACGAACGGCTCTCAGCTCGCGCGGCACGCGCGCGCGTTGGCCGACCTCGGCGTGCGCCGGGTCAACGTCTCGCTCGACACGCTCGACCCGGAGCGCTTCGCCCGGATCACCCGCTGGGGCCGGCTCGAGCAGGTGATGCGCGGGCTCGACGCCGCCGAGGCCGCCGGATTGTCGATCAAAATCAACTGCGTCGCGTTGAAAGGCGTGAACGACCACGCGGTCCACGATCTTGTCGCCTGGACCGGCGAGCGCGGCTACGACCTCACTTTCATCGAGGTCATGCCCATGGGCGAAATGCAGGATCTCGATCGGGTCGATCAGTATTATCCGCTGACCGACTTGCGCGCCGACCTGGAGCGCCGCTGGACGCTCACGGACATTCCATACCGCACCGGCGGGCCCGCCCGGTACGCGTCGGTCGCCGAAACCGGCCGGAAAATCGGCTTCATCACGCCGCTGACCCACAATTTCTGCGAGAGCTGCAACCGGGTGCGCCTCACTTGCACGGGCTCCCTGTTCATGTGTCTCGGCCAAGACGACGACGCCGATTTGCGGGCCGTGCTGCGCTCGGGAGATGACGACGCCGTGCGCGCGGCCGTGCGCGCGGCGATCGCCCGCAAACCGCGCGGCCACGATTTCGACTACGCCCGCCGGTCCGACGGCGGCGCCGTCGCCGGGCAAATGGGCCGTCATATGAGCCTGACCGGCGGCTAAGCCGGTCGGGACGGCGGGGTCGTTCATCAGATCCGATTCCTTTGCGGCGGCGCTTGACGCTCGATAGCGCCTGAGTTAGGAACATTTCAAGAATTAAAGAGATCAAAATGAAAACTTTGGCGTTTGGCCTGGTGATGATGCTGGCGGCGTCGCTTGCGGGGCCGCTCAGCGCGCAGACGCGCAGCGCGCCCGAAGGCGGGTCGGGGCTGATCGCGAAGCCGACGACCCGCGCCGACGGCGCCATGGTGGTCGCCGCGCATCCGTTGGCGGCCAAGGCCGGAGCGGCCGCGCTCGCCGCGGGCGGCTCGGCGGTCGACGCCGGCATCGCGGCGCAACTGGCGTTGAATGTCGTCGAACCGCAGTCGAGCGGCGTCGGCGGCGGCGGTTTCGCGCTGCATTGGGACGCGAAGACCGGCGCTCTGAGCAGTTGGGACGGTCGCGAAACCGCTCCGGCCGCGGTCGACGAGACGCTGTTTCTGGGTCCGGGCGAGACGCCGTTGCCGTTTTTGGTCGCCGTGCAAACCGGCCGGAGCGTCGGCGCGCCGGGGCTGCCGCGGCTGCTCGAGGCGCTGCATCGACGCCACGGCGCGCTGCCCTGGGCGCGCAATTTCGACGCGGCGATCGCGCTCGCCGAGGGCGGGTTCGACGTGTCGCCGCGGCTCGCGACCTTGATCGCGCGCTATCAAGCCCGCTTATCGGCGCGGCCCGAGACGGCGGCGCTGTTCTTCGACGACGACAAGCAGCCGCTCGACGCCGGCGATCGGCTGAAGAACCCCGAGCTGGCGGGCGTTTTTCGTCGCTTGGCGGCGGAGGGCGCGACGGCGTTTTACGAAGGCGAGATCGCCGCGGCCATCGTCGCGGCGGCGGCCGCGCCGCCGGGCGGCGGGGCGCTCTCGGCCGCGGATCTGAGCGCGTACCAGGTCGTCGAGCGCGCCCCGATCTGTTTCGTCTATCGCGCGCGCTACGAAGTCTGCGGCATGGGCCCGCCCTCTTCCGGGGCGACGACGGTTGGTCAAATCATGGGGTTGGCGTCGCTGCGAGACGACGCCGCGCGGAACGCCGCGGAGCGGGCCCACCTGTTTCTCGAAGCGTCGCGGCTCGCCTATGCGGACCGCGCGATGTATTTAGCGGATCCGACCGCGATGCGGGTCCCCGCGACCGCGCTGCTCGCGCCCGACTATCTCGCGCGGCGCGCCGCACTGCTCGACCTTGACCGCGCGTCGCCCGGCCCGGCGGCCGCGGGCGCGCCGGTCGCCGGGGCCCCGTCGGACGACGCGCCCGCCCCGCCGCGAACCCGCCCCGGCACCACGCATGTGACGGTCGTGGACTTCGATGGAAACGTTTTGAGCCTGACCAGCTCGATCGAAGGCGCCTTCGGGTCGGGGCGGATGGCGCGAGGTTTTCTGCTCAACAACCAACTCACCGATTTCGCGTTCGCGCCGGAGCGCGACGGGCGCCCCGCCGCGAACCGGCCCGGCCCGGGCAAGCGGCCGCGTTCGTCCATGGCGCCGACGATCGTGTTCGAGCGGACGGCGTCGGGACGACGCCCCGTGCTGGCGCTCGGCTCGCCGGGCGGCAGTCGGATCCCGGAATATGTCGCCCGAGCGGCGATGGCGGCGCTTGATCGCGGCCTGGATCCCGCGGCTGCGGCGGCCGAGCCGAACCTGTCCCACCGCAATCGCGGCGCGGTCGAGGTCGAACGCGGGGCCGCCCATGACGCCCTGGCGGCCGCGCTCGAGGCGCTCGGCCACCCGGTGGCGCGCACCACGATGACCTCGGGGCTTCACATCGTCGCGATCGATCCGGCGGGGGGGCTGGCCGGCGGGGCGGACCCGCGTCGCGAGGGGATCGCGATCGGCCTGCCGGCGAAACCGGCCGCCGAATGAGCGGCTCAGCCGGGGCGGCCGGGCCGCGCGTCGAAGCGCTCGGCGACGAATTGGGCGACGGCGTCCTGGAACCGCCGCGCGTCCGGCAAATCCCAGGACGGATCGTCGAAATAATCGAAGGCGTGAAAACCGCCCGGCCAAACGCGCAGACGCGCCTCGGCGCCGGCGGCGCGCCAGCGTTCGGCCATGAAAAGCGTGTCGTCGAGCAACGGATCGGCGTCGCCGACCTGAAACAGCGCCGGCGGGGCCCCGGCGAGATCCGCGAGCAGCGGCGAGACCTTGGGATCCTGCGCAAGCGCGCGGTCGGGCAACAGATTGCCGACGAACCAGTCGATGATCGGCGTCGACAACACCAGATTGCGCGCGCCCCAGGATCGCGCGGATGGGCTGAGCCGCAGATCAAAACAGCCATAGGCGAGCGCCGCCCCGCACACCCGGTCGATCCGGCCCTGGTCGCGCAGGTCGAGCAGAAGCCGGACCGCGAGCTGAGCGCCGGCGCTGTCGCCCCCGACGACCAAGGGCGCGCCGCCGAGCGCGTCCGCCTCGGCGATCGCGACCTCGAGCGCGCGGGCGCAATCCTCGAGCCCGATCGGCCACGGATGCTCGGGCGCGAGCCGATAGGCGGCGCTCACGACGCGCGCGCCCGTCGCGGCGGCCAGACGCGCGGCGCGCGCGTCGCCGAGCTCCGGCGCGCCGAACGTCCATCCGCCGCCATGCACATGGAAATACACGCCGCGCGGAGGGCTGGGGGGATCAACCACGCGCACGCGGTTCGGCGCGCCGGCCACAGCGTCCGGCCAGGCGCGCCAGCGGCCGTCGGCGGTGGGACCGGCCACGGGCAAAACGCCCTCGCCGGCCGCGCGCAGCCGGCGCATTTCGGGGATGTCGATGGTCTCGACCGGCGGCGCGTTCTGAAGCTGCGCCTCTAGGCGCAGTCGAAACCGCTCGGTCTTCGGATCCGCCGGGCCGAACGGCTGAAGACGCTGCTCCACGGTCATCGGTCGCGGGCTCCCTGTCGCGGGGCCGCCGCGCCTCGAGGCCGGCTCAAGCCTGTCGCAACGCGCGCGCGCGCGACTGCGGCACCCGTTTCACTTCGACGCCGGTGAACACGTGCAGCGTGTTCAGTTCGCGATCGATCACGGCGTGGTCGCTCACCCAGCCGCCAAGCGACAGATACCCGCGCAACAGCGGCGGCATCAGCCGCATCGCGCGCGCCGGATCAGCCCGCCGCGGCGCGAGCAATTTCGCGAAGCGGAAGACGTTGGGCGCCTTGACGCGCGGCAACCAGCGCTTCGGCGCCAAGTGTCTTTCGCGCAACAGCGCAAAAGCGTCGAGATAGGCGTCGGCGTCATTGCCCTCGAAGCTTGAGCAGCCGAACAGCAGCTCGAAGCCGCGCTCCTCGACGTATCGGGTCATCGCCGCCCATGCGACGCGCAACACGTCGGCGTTGCGATGATCGGCGCGCACGCAGAAGCGCCCCATCTCGACGATCGGCCCGGGAAACGAGCGCAGCCCCGACAATTCATAATACTGGGCCGAATAGGATTCGGTGATTTCGGCCCCGCTGGTCAGAGGCATCAGACGAAAACAACAAACCAACGCATCGGTCTTGCGGTCTTCGATCAGCATGTGATGGCATTTCGGATCAAAAGCGTCCTGGTCGAGACCCTCTTCGGCTCCCTCGACCTGGCTCACCCCCCGATCCGCCATGAAGACTTGATGGCGCAAGCGCTGCGCGGCGGCGACGTCCTCTGACGTCTCCGCGAGGCGCGCCACATATCGCCCCCGGGTCAGCCCCAGTCGCGGCATCTTGATCTCCCTGCGTCCAATCGCCCTCGACGCGTCGGCTGGCACTCTCCCGAGGTTGGTCGGTCGGCGCAATCGAAATATTTAACCGCCAGGGATAGCGGAGAACCCAGATGACCGAGAAGCCGTCGAAAACCGACGCCGAGTGGCGCGCGAACCTCACTCCCGAGCAATATCACGTGCTCCGAGAGAAAGGGACCGAGCGGCCCTTCAGCCATAAAGGCTTCGCCCCCGACGCGGAGCGGTTCAATTGCGCCGCCTGCGGCGCGCCGCTGTTCGAGCGGGACGCGAAGTACGATTCGGGCAGCGGCTGGCCGAGCTTCACGCGGCCGGTCGACTCGGACGCGGTGCGCGAAGAAACCGATCTCAGCCACGGCATGCGACGCGTCGAAGTGCTCTGCGCGCGCTGCGACGGCCATCTCGGGCACGTGTTCCCCGACGGGCCGGGGCCGACGGGGCTGCGCTATTGCATCAACGGCGTCGCGCTGAGCGCCGAGGGACCGGACGACGCATGACCATGGCCGAGGCTGCGCCGGCGCGGGCGGCCGCGTTCGCGCATGTCCGGGTCTGGGTTTTCGACCTGGACAACACGCTCTATCCGCCGACCGCGAACCTGTTCGGCCAAATCGACCGGCGCATGACCGCGTACATCGCCGAGGCGCTGTCGCTGGGGCCGAGCGAGGCGAACCGGCTCCGCGAAGATTATTGGACGCGCTACGGCACGACCCTGAACGGCCTGATGGCCGAGCACAAAATCGATGCGGACGCGTTTCTGGCGTTCGTCCACGATATCGATCGCGGCGGCCTGACGCCGTGCGACCGGCGCCGCGCGGCGCTCGAGACGCTGCCGGGGCGGCGCTGGGTCCACACCAACGGGTCGCGAGATCACGCGGCGCGGACGCTCGACAGCTTGGGCGTCGCCGACCTGTTCGACGGCGTGGTGGCGATCGAAGACAGCGCCTTTCAGCCCAAACCCTCGGCCGCCGCCTATGCGGCGCTGGTCGCAGCCGCCGAGCTGACCCCGGCGGAGGCGGCGTTTTTCGAGGATACGGCTCGGAACTTGGCGGTGCCCCACGATCTTGGCATGCGAACGGTCTTTACGCCGACCGGCTGCGCGCGGGCCGAGGCGGAGCGCGACGCGCGCTATGTCGACTTCGTGGCCGAGGATCTGACCGAATTTCTGTTCGAGGTCGGCGCGACGGGCGCTAAGGGCGAGGTGACGAGATGACGGACCCGACAGACGACGTCGAGACCTTGGACGCGCTGATCGTCGGCGCCGGGAACGCAGGGCTGACGGCGGCGTTGCTGCTGGCGGCCGAGGGGCTGTCGGTCCGGGTGATCGACCGGGCCGCGCCGGCGCTCGATCCGGACGACGACGGCTCGGATCTGCGCACCACCGCGCTGCTCGCCCCGACCATCGACGCGCTCAAACGGGCGGGGGCGTGGGAAGGGCTGCAGAGCTCGGCGTCGGATCTCGCCACCATGCGCATGATCGATGCGGGCGGGGCCGGCGACACGGCCCGCGCGTCGGTCGATTTCGAGGCGTCGGAATTGTCGCGGCCGGTGTTCGGCTGCAACGCGCCGAACACCGCCATGCGCGCCGCGCTGCTGGAGGCGGTCGAACGGGCGCCGGGCGTCGCGCTGAGCGCCCCGGCGGAGATCGCCCATCTGGCGATCCGCGATCGGGACGTCGCGGCGACGCTGAAGACCGGGGAGCGCCTGCGCGCCGGCGTGTTGGTCGGGGCCGACGGCCGCGACAGCTGGGTGCGCGCGCGGATCGGCGTCGCGGCGCGTCGCCTCCGATATGACCAAAAGGCGCTGGTGTTCGTGGCGGCGCATGAGCGGCCGCACGGATCGGTGTCGACCGAGATCCTGCGCCGCGGCGGCCCCTTCACCCTTGTGCCGCTGGAAAGCGTCGGCTTCGGCGATCACCGCTCGAGCGTGGTCTGGATGGAGGCGGCGCGCGAAGCCGACCGGCTGGTCGCGCTGCCCGACGCCGCCTTCGAGGCCGAAGCCACGGCGCGGTCGCTGGGCGTGCTCGGCCCGTTGAAACTGGCGTCTCGGCGCGCGGCCTGGCCGATGGCGTCGATGATCGCCGATCGGTTCCACGGGCCCCGCACCGCGCTGATCGCCGAGGCGGCGCATGCGACGCCGCCGATCGGGGCGCAAGGCTTCAACATGTCGGTCAAGGACGCGACGGTGCTCGCCGAGATGCTGGGCGATGCGAAGCGGCGGGGCGCGGATCTCGGGGCCGAGGGGCTGTTGGCCCGCTTCACCCGCCGGCGCTGGCCCGAGGTCGCGGCTCGGGTCGGCGCGACCGCCGCGTTGAACGCGGCGGCGATCGGCGCGGTCGGGCCGGTCCGCGACCTGAGGGCCATGGGATTGCGCGCCGTCCACGGCGTCGCCCCGCTTCGGCGCTTGGCGATGCGTCTCGGTCTCGGCTGAGCCGGCGCCCGGCGCTCACCGGCGCGGGGCGCCGCTCAGGACGATTTCGGCCCCTCGAGCCGAGGGGCCGTCGGCGACGGCGCGCTCTCGGCGGCTTGCTTCTCGCCGGCCTTTTCGATCACGCGCAGCAGCGGCACCAAAGAGCCGTCCTTCAAGGCGTAGATTTCAGGCACCAGACGGGCGCGCAAGCTCCAGCCGGCCGCTTCCAGCGCGCGCCGGGCCTTAGCGAAGACCCCGGCGCCGCGCCCTTCTTGGAACGCGTCGACGATTTCCTGCTTCAAGGGCTCGAAATCGGGCGTCGCCGGTTCGTTCGCCGCCGGGGCGCCCGCCTCCGCGACGCTCCGGCCCCGGCTGAACCAACCGCGTTTCTCGCCCGAAAACGCGCGGCCGATCAGCTCCTTATCTTCGGACCTCAATTCGCCGTAATGCTCGATGGTCACCCGGCGCGGATCCTCGCGCCACATCTTCGCCCGGTCCGACGGCGTCAGAGGGCGAATGATTTCGTATTCGTCGAGGACCCCGATGATCTGGTTGATCGCGACGCCGTTCTCCAATTCGGCGGTGTTGGCGTCGTCGCATCGGTAAAGGTTCGGCGCGACGAAATAGGATCGGCCGTCATGGGTGACGAGATGGCGTTGCAGCATCGCGAAGCTGACCGTTGAATTGTTGATCGCGGCGCAAAAACTGTGCGCGAGTTCGTCGATCACCTCGTCGCTGGCCAGCCGAATGCCGGCGACTTCGCGCTGAAAGGCGCCCATGCGCCCGGTCTGAGCGCGCGGCGGGTTCACCACCGCCAGCACCAGCAAGCCGAAATCGACGCCCACCGCCGCCAGCAGAGCGATCAGGTCGCGCTGTCCGAGCGCTTCGCCCGCATCGGTGTCGGTCTCGGCGGGCGAGAACAGGTTCCACACGCCGACGCCGATCTTGGTCCAGATCGTCTTGACCGCGTTCGCGACCCCCGCGGGCCCCTCGCTGAACTGGGCCGGGCGCAGCTCGATCACCGCCTGGGCGTCGGCGTCGAGCGCGGCCTCGCGCAGCCGCTCGGCGAGCGTCGGGTCGTAGCATTGGAAGCCCGCCTCGCCGGGCCGCACCGACAGCTCGTCGGCGAGCTGACGCATCTCGCCGGCGTAACTGGCCCCAAGCGCGTTCGAGCGCGTCGCGATCTGCGTCGCGCGGCCGCGGATCTCGGCGGCGGCCTGCTCATAGCTGCGTTGCCGGTCGGCGATGGTGCTTCCGCTGACGTCGCCCGCGCTGGCGATCGCGCCGTTGAGCGCGGTCAGATCGCTTTGCACCGCGGCGAGCCAGCTCTGCTGGATGTCGGTGGACAGCGCGTTGACGGCGTCGCGGACGTTGCTGCGGGCCCGCCAGAGCGGCCCTCGCCCCGGCGGCGAATCGATGCCGCAGCTGCCGCCCGAGGCTTCCTCGCTCGCCATCTGGCGTTCGGAGAAACGCACCACGCTGTCGAGCCGGCCGTTCACCGCCTCGAGCCGCGCCGCGATCTCGACGGCGGCGTCGCGCACATCCTCATACTGTCCGGCCAGCCCCTCTCGGGTCGCGGTGGCCCCGGCGATCAGGCTCCACCAATAGCCGTAGCCGAAGCCGACCGACCACAGCGCCAGGAACAGATACAGCGGCAATGTGAAGAGCCGTCTCATGCTTTCGCCAGGACGGACGGTCTCGCGCAGCGCGATCCACATCAGGAAGGTCAGCGCCACCACGATCGCGACGGTCAGCGCCGTGGTCGACGCGTCGACCTCCGCCCCCGAGCTTTGGATGCCGAGGATGAAGTCGGACATGCCGCTCCACGTGGCGTAGCCCGAGATCGCGAGCAGCATCATCGACGCCGCGCCGATCGCCAGGCTTCGGCCCAACAGGAAATTCAACACGGCGTTCACGCCGCCGCCCGCATCCTCCGCGCCCCGCGCCGGCGCGCCTGTGGTCTCGGCCATGGTTCACTTCCCCCTCGAACCGCGTTGACCGCAACCCTAGGGGGACGCGCCCGGCGGCGAAAGGTTGCGCGACGCCGTCGGCGCCGCGCCGCGCCCAGGCGCGCCGCCGCGGCCACAGGACCGACGACCGAGACCCGCGCCTCGCCAAAAAAAACGGGGCCGCTTTGCGCGACCCCAGTCTTATGTCCAGGCTCTTGTGGGATAGGTTTCTTGCACTGCTCGACGCCTGGGTCGGACGCCGGCGGCCGCGGCCGCCGGCGAATTCGGTGGCGCGATCGGGGCTCAGCTGCAGCCCGAGGTCGCGCCGCAGGTGTCGCATTTCAGGCAGGTGCCGTTGCGCACCAACGTGAAATTCCCGCATTCGCCGCACGCGTCGCCTTCATAGCCCTTCATGCGGGCCTCGGCGCGCGCCTGGATGTCGGGCCGCTCGAGCACGGCCACCGCGGCGGTCCCGTCTGCGCCCGCCGCGGCCACGGCCCGGGCGGCGCCTCGGCCCGCATCGCCCCCGGCGACGTCGACCTCCGCCCGCGCCGTCGAAACCTCGGCCGCCGCGGCGAGCCGCTGGCCGCCGTCGAACACCACCAGATTGTTCCGCAGATACCCGGTCGAGGCGACTTGCTTGACAACTTCGAGCGCCCGCTCGGTCGCCATGCGATCGCCGCGCTGGCCCTCGTCATGACCTTCGCCCAGCGCGTCGAACCGCAGATCTCCGCCGCCCGCGCCGTGGGAAAGATCGTCGCGCGCCAGATACGAGATCGCCAGCTCGCGGAACACGTAGTCGAGGAGCGACGTGGCGTTCTTGATCTGATCGTTGCCCTGCACCAGCCCCGCCGGCTCGAAACGGGTGAAGGTGAAGGCGTCCACGA
>CAZBIG010000017.1:0-17571 GCA_964491865.1 uncultured Neomegalonema sp.
GGGGCCGTCGGCCGCGCGCGCCGGGTGATCGAGAGGCGCGCCGGGCGCGCCGGGTCAGACCGATCCGACGTCGAAATACGCGCCGGCGCAGACGATCAGCGGCCCGGATATCCGGCAAAAGGTCGATTTGGTCATCACCTTGAACGAATAGGGGTGCGGCCAGGGATAGCGTGTCCAGGCGCCCTGGGGTTCGGCCTCGGTGTTCGCCAGAATGTCGGGCACATACGAGCGATCGCGCCGCATCGCGTTTAGATCGGGGCGCGGATGGCAGATCAGCCGTCCGTCTCGCAGGAATACGAAGACATAGGCCTCGTCGGACAGGAACGGCCCGTCGGCGTCTGTCGCGGCGGCGCACAGGGCGGCGACCCCCTGTCGTTCGTGCAGCAGCACCGCCTCGCCGACGCGGTTTTCGATCGTCTTCTCGTCGATCGCCAGCGCCGGCGACGCCGACATCAGGCTGACGACGACCGCCGCGATCACCCAACAGATCCGCATCCCGACCTCCGGTCGTGTCTTCGCCCGCACAATGAAAGCTTAGCGCGCGGGGGACGAAGGGGGAATGGCGCGTTGAGCGCCGCAAGCCGTTCCGGCTCTAGCGCCCGGTCGCCCGACCGGAAGGCGTCCGCTTTCCACAAAAAATCCGGACCGCCGCGAAACCTTTTCGGTCGCCAATAGTTGTCTGGATGTGCCGTGCTAGCGGCCAGGTTGGCGCTCGAGAGCCGCCAACAGAGAGAGACGTCGTATGTGTTTTTCAGACCTGTGACGCGGCTCTGAAACACACATGAGACGGCCTATTCGAAAAGTTGCTTGGCGATGTTGTCAGGCGCGGCTTGTTTTTTGGTGTTCCACAGCAGCTTCAGCCGAAGCTCTGAGAATGCCAGAGCAAGAGGAGACTTAGATCGCGTTCGGTTGCTTTTTTCTGAATGAAGAAGCGAAGACATTTGAACCCGATCGGCGCAAATGGGGTCGATTTTGGAAAACATTGTGAGGACAAGTCAGATTTATTCGACGCCAAGTTCACCGGATCAGGGATCTGCGACAGCGTCGCCAGCGGCGTGGCGGTTCTCGGAGCTGTTCCCGCCCGAGCGCCGGGTCGGCGTTGAATTCGAGTTCGCGCAGCTTTCCGTCGGCGACGCGGTCGAGAGCGCGCTCAAGATCTTTCCAGGCGAGGCGACGACCAAAACCCCCCTCAGCGTGCGGATCGAGACGGCCGACGGACCGGTCCGGGTCGAGCTGGACACGCGGGTTCTGGACAAGGTCTCCGCCGGAACCGCCTTCGCCGCCCGCGCCAAGCGCTGGATGGGCGATGTCGCCGCTTTGGTGATCCCGGTCGAGATCGCCTGTCCGCCCCTGCCGGTTCGCGATCTTGGCCGGGTCGAAGCGCTCCGCGAGGCGTTGCGCCGGGCCGGCGCGCTCGGGACCCACCGGTCGGTCGTGTACGCGTTCGGCGCGCATCTCAACATCGAGGTCGACCCGGCGGATCATCAGACGGTGCTGCGCGCCCTGCGCGCGTATCTCGTTCTGGAAGACTGGTTGCGGGCGGAGATCGACGTCAATCCCGCGCGGAGCGCGCTCGGCTTCGAAACCCGGTTCCCGCACGCCTATGAGCGCCTGGCGCTCGACGCCGCGTACGACCCCGATCGGGACGCGTTCGTGCGCGATTATCTCGAGCACAATCCAACGCGAAATCGCGGGCTCGACTTGCTGCCGGTGCTTGCGCACTGGTCGCCAGAGACGGTCGAGAAGGCGGTGGCGCATGAGAAAGTCTCGGCGCGGCCCGCCTATCATTATCGCCTGCCCAATTCCGAGATCGACGCGGCCGTCTGGACGATCGGCGCGGAGCTTGACCGCTGGGCCGCCGTCGAAGCGTTGGCGGCGGATCGCGACCTGCTCGCGCAGGCGGCGCGCGCGCGCCTCGAGGCGCTGTCGCCGCCCCTTGGCGGCGTTCTGAATCGCGGAGCGCTCTTGTCGGCCTCGCTCGAGCTGGGCGAGGCGGTGCGCCGCGCCCAGGCGGACGGGGGGGCGTCATGATCTGGGCGCAATCGAACCGACCCGTGATCGGCGTCACCACCTCCGCCGGCTTCACGCCGCTCTGGCCGTTCCTGGCGCTCTCGGTGCGGGTTTGCGGGGGGCGGCCGGTGCGGATCACGCCGCGCTCTCGCCGGGTGGATCTCGACGCGCTCGACGGGCTGATCGTCGGCGGCGGCGACGATATCGGGGCGGAACTCTACGGCGGCAAACCGATGCTGAACGCGCGCGTCGATCCCGAACGGGACGAGCTCGAGTTGTCGTTGTTGTCGCGGTTTTGGGACGGGGCCGCGCCGATCCTCGGCATCTGCCGCGGCGCGCAACTGATGAACGTGTTTCGCGGCGGCTCGCTGCACGACGATATCCACAAGGTCTTCGTCGAAGCGCCGAAGATGCGGACGATCCTGCCGAAAAAGCGCGTGACCTTCGTCTCGGACAGCGCGCTGGCCGAGATCACCGGCGTGAACGCGCTGGTCGTCAACAGTCTTCACCACCAGTCGGTCGACCGGCTGGGCGAGGGGCTGAGCGTCTCCGCGTGGGATGAAGTTGGAATTGTTCAGGGTGTTGAAGCGACCGGTCCGCGCTTTCGGATCGGCGTGCAGTGGCATCCTGAATATTTGATCTATCGCCAGCCGCACCGCGCCTTGTTCTCACGACTTGTGGGCGAGGCGAAAGCTCGTGTGGTGCTTGCGTAGATCTTTTCGCGCGTCGGCCTGAGCCTGTTCACGCCGATTGCGTCTTTTTTCTTCATGGCCTGTACAAAGGAGGTTTCCATGACGAATGCGTCCGAAGCAGAGGTCGTCGACCCCGTCGACGCCGCGCCGAACCCGATCGACACCGACTACGAGGTGGGACAAGACAACGTCCAAGTCGTCGGCATGGATGTGCACAATCCGGTGTTTTGGCTGTCGAGCCTGACCGTCGTGCTGTTCGTCGCCGGCACTTTGTTGTTTCCCGAGCAAGCGTCGAGCACGTTCGACGCGGTTCGGGTGTGGACGACCTCGACCTTCGACTGGCTGTATCTGAGCGTCGCCAATCTCATGGTGATCGTCGCGCTCGCGATCCTGGTCTCGCCGCTTGGGACGGTCCGGCTCGGCGGCGACGACGCCGACCCTGATTTCTCGTATTTCGGCTGGTTCGCGATGCTGTTCGCGGCCGGCATGGGCATCGGCTTGATGTTCTACGGGGTGTCCGAGCCGGTCACGCATTTCGACACCGCGGTCGCCGAGGGCGCCGGCGGCGCGGACAGCTGGGCTCCGCTCGCGGGCGCGCCGGGCGACGTCGAGGCCGCGCGGGAACTGGGCATGGCGGCCACCATCTTCCACTGGGGTTTGCATCCGTGGGCGATTTACGGCGTCGTCGGCCTGTCGCTGGCGTTGTTCAGCTACAATAAGGGTCTGCCGCTGACCATGCGCTCGGCCTTTTATCCGATCCTCGGCGAACGCGTCTGGGGATGGCCGGGCCATGTGATCGATCTGCTGGCGGTGTTCGCGACGCTGTTCGGTCTCGCCACCTCGCTCGGCTTCGGCGCGAGCCAGGCGATGGCGGGGCTGAACCACCTGTTCGGCATTCCGGTCACCGACAACGCCAAGGTCGGATTGATCGCGGCCATCACCGCGTTGGCGCTGATCTCGGTCGTCGCCGGGCTCGATAAGGGCGTGCGCCGGCTGTCGGAGATCAACATGACGCTCGCCGGTCTGCTGCTGGCGTTCGTGGTGGCGGTCGGCCCGACCCTGGCGATTTTGACCGGCTTTTTCGAGAATCTGTACGCCTATGGGCAGAACGTGCTGGCGCTGTCGAACCCGGTGGGCCGCGAAGACGACAACTTCCGCCAGGGCTGGACCGCCTTCTACTGGGCTTGGTGGATCTCCTGGTCGCCGTTCGTCGGCACCTTCATCGCGCGGGTGTCGCGCGGGCGGACGGTGCGCGAGTTTCTGCTGGCCGTGCTGATCGTGCCGACCTTGGTGAGCGTGCTCTGGATGACGGCTTTCGGCGGGACGGCGATCAGCCAAGTCGTCGACGGCGGCTTCCAGGGCGTGGTCGAGGCCGATTTGCCGGTGAAGCTCTACGTGATGCTCGAGCAGCTTCCCCTCGCCGAGATCACCTCGCTGATCGGCATCGTTCTGGTGATCGTGTTCTTCGTCACCTCCTCGGATTCTGGGTCGCTGGTGATCGACACCATCACGGCGGGCGGCAAGCCCGACGCCCCGACCCCGCAGCGGATCTTCTGGGCCAGCTTCGAAGGCATGGTCGCGATCGCGCTGTTGATCGGCGGCGGGCTGTCGGCGCTGCAGGCGGCCGCCATCACCACCGGTCTGCCGTTCTCGATCATCCTGGCCGTCATGACGGTCGGGCTGTTGATCGCGCTGCGCGACGAGTTGCGCGCCCAGCCGAAGCTTTGACCCCCGCGCGGGCGGCGCGTCGGGCGTCGCCCGCCCCTGTGCTCCAATCACCGAGGCTTCAATGAAGATTTCCGACCATACCGAGTTCGCCGGCAAGCCGAAGCCGCTGACGACCGGCCCCGAGACGATGGTGGCCGACGCGGTCGACGCGATGGCCGAGAAAAACTACGGATCGATCGCCATCGTGCGGGACGACGAGCGGCTGCTCGGCATC
Source organism: uncultured Neomegalonema sp. (assembly GCA_964491865.1). Lineage (GTDB taxonomy): Bacteria > Pseudomonadota > Alphaproteobacteria > Rhodobacterales > Rhodobacteraceae > JBCBRF01. The sequence goes on from CAZBIG010000017.1 coordinate 4,645, forward strand.
GTCACCGAGCGCGACGTCATGAACCGGCTGGTGCGGCGCAAGCTTGATCCGGCGAAGACGCCGGTCCGCGAGATCATGTCGAAAGACCTGCGCGTGGCGCATCAGGACGACGACGTGCTCGACTGGCTCCGCATCATGTCCAACGAGCGGTTTCGACGGCTGCCCGTTGTCGACGACCAAAAACGCGTCAAAGCGATCATGACGCAGGGCGACTTTGTCGCTTATACATGGCCCGAGCTGTTCGCGCAGGCGCGGCAGCTGACCAAGGCGACGCTGAGCACGAACACGCAGCTCACCGCGCTTGGGCTCGGCCTGCTGGCCTATACGGCGATCGTCGTCGCCTTCGTCAGCGCGGTCTGACGCGTCGACCGACCCCGGGGCGCCCCCAGCGGCGCGGATCGATAGGGAACACGACACAATGTGCGGTATTTGCGGCGAGGCGACCTTCGACGGTACGCCCGCCAGCTTGGGCGCCTTAGAGCGGATGGGGGACGCGTTGGCGGCCCGCGGGCCAGACGCCGCGGGCGTCGTGCATCGGGGCCGGGTCGGTTTCGGCCATCGCCGGCTGAAGATCATCGACCTGTCCGACCAGGCGCAGCAGCCGATGAGCGACCCGGAACTCGGGCTCGACCTGGTCTTCAACGGCTGCATCTACAATTACAAAGAGCTTCGGGCCGAGCTTGAAGGGTTCGGCTACCGGTTCTTCTCGACCGGCGATACGGAAGTGGTGCTGAAAGCGCATCATCGCTGGGGGGCGGACGCGCCCACGCGGATGCACGGCATGTTCGCTTACGCCGTGCATGAGCGCGAGAACGGCCGGCTTTGGCTGGTGCGCGACCGCTTCGGGATCAAGCCGCTCTACGTCGCGCCGGCGCCGGGCCGCGTCCGCTTCGCCTCGACGCTGCCGGCGCTGCTGGCGGCGGGCGAGTTGGACACGTCGATCGATCCGGCCGCGCTTCACCATTATATGAGCTTCCACGCCGTGGTGCCGCCGCCGCTGACCCTGTTGAAGGGCGTGCGCAAGCTGCCCCCCGCCACCGTCCGGCGCATCGAGCGCGACGGGGCCGAAGTCGACATGCGCTATTGGGATCTCAGCTACAGCCGCTCGCCGGACGAGGCGGCGCTGTCCGCCGAGGCGTGGACCGACCGTCTCGACGCGGCGCTGCGGCTGGCCGTCGACCGGCGCATGGTGGCGGACGTGCCGGTGGGCGTCTTGCTCTCGGGCGGCGTCGACAGCAGCTTGATCGTCGCGCTGTTGGCCGAAGGCGGTCAGTCGGGCCTCAAGACGTTCTCGATCGGTTTCGAAGAGGCCAAGGGCGAAAAGGGCGACGAGTTTCAATATTCGGACCTGGTGGCGGAACGCTTCGCGACCGACCACCATCAGATTTTCGTACCCTCGGCCGATCTGATGAGCGCATTGCCGGCGACCATCGCCGCGATGTCCGAGCCGATGGTGTCGTACGACAATGTCGGCTTCTTCCTGCTGTCGCGGGAAGTGTCGAAGCACGTCAAAGTGGTGCAGAGCGGGCAGGGGGCGGACGAGGTGTTCGCCGGCTATCATTGGTACCCGCCGTTGAGCGGCGCGAACGATCCGCTCGCGGCTTACGCCGCGGCCTTTTTCGACCGCGACCACGAGACCATGGGGCGCCATCTGTCGGCGAACTGGCTGAGCGCCGATGTCAGCCGCGCCTTCGTGGCCGAACATTTCAGCGCCCCGGGCGCGGTTGATCCGGTCGACAAGGCCTTGCGCCTGGATACGCGCATCATGCTCGCCGACGATCCGGTGAAGCGGGTCGACAACATGACCATGGCCTGGGGCCTCGAAGCGCGGGTTCCGTTCCTGGATCACGAGCTGGTCGAGCTGTCGGCCCGCATGCCGTCCGCCGTGAAGCTCGCCGACGGGGGCAAGGGCGTGCTGAAATCGGTGGCGCGCCGGCATGTGCCGTCCGAGGTGATCGATCGGCCGAAGGGCTATTTTCCGGTGCCCGCGCTCAAATATCTCGACGGCCCCTATCTTGAGATGGCGCGCGACGCGCTCGGCGCCCAGGCCGCGCGCGAGCGGGGGCTGTTCCGCGAGGATTATCTCGACGCCCTGTTTTCGGCGCCGTCCGAGCACATCACCCCGCTCCGCGGCTCGGAGCTTTGGCAGTGCGCGCTGCTCGAGCTGTGGCTGCAATCCCACGGCCTCTGATCAGAGGGGCCCATGACGGAGAAACCCGACATAGGCGCATCATCGGCGCGCGCGACGCGCAGACAGTCGCATCGTTTGAAACGGCTCCGAGAGCAGGGGATCTCGGAGCGGATCACCGGCGGGCTCGAGGGGGGCGCGGGGCGCGCGGACGCGGTGCTCGATTTGGGGTGGGGCCGCCTGATCTTCGCCCAGACCTTCGACGCGCCGGACGCGCTGGTCGGCGCGCTGCGCGACGAACGGCCGGACCGCCGCGACATCGCCGTCTATGTGCGCGAGCCGCATGTGCTGTTGGCGGCGGCCCCGCATGAGCTGTTTCTCGATCCGTCGCACACCTTTCGGCTTGAGCTCGCGACCTACCGCGCGAGCTCTCGACAACCGCGCGGCTACCAGATCCGCCGGTTGGCGGCGCGCTCGGACGCGGACGCGCTGAACGCGATTTACGCGGCGCGGGGCATGGTGCCGGTGCCGCCGAGCTATTTCTGGTCGGACGCCGATCCGCGCCGGGTGTGCGTCTTTCTGGCCGAGGACGACGCCACCGGGCAGGTGATCGGCGCCGTCACAGGCGTCGACCATGCGCGCGCCTTCGACGATCCGGAGAACGGCGCCTCTCTCTGGTGCCTCGCCGTGCATCCGCAGGCGACCCGACCCGGCGTCGGCGAGGCGCTGGTGCGCCGCTTGGCCAATTATTTCAAAGCCCGCGGCCGCGCCTATCTCGATTTGTCAGTGTTGCACGACAACGCCCAGGCGATCGGGCTTTACGAGAAACTCGGCTTCCATCGCGTGCCGTTTTTCTCGGTGAAGCGCAAAAACTCGATCAATGAGAAGCTGTTTACAGGGCCGGACCTGGCGCATGACCTGAACCCCTATGCGCGGATTATCGTCGACGAGGCGCGCCGTCGGGGCATTCATGTGGACGTGACCGACGCCGAGGGCGGGTTCTTCCGGCTGAGCTATGGCGGGCGCGTGGTGCGCTGCCGCGAGAGCCTGTCCGAATTCACCTCGGCCGTGGCGATGTCGATCTGCGACGACAAAGCGGCGACGCGGCGCGCGGTGGCGGCGGCGGGCGTGACCGTCCCGGCGCAGATCGACGCCGAAGACGATTTGGCGGCGTTCCTCGACGCGCATGGGGCCGTGGTGGTGAAGCCCGCCCGGGGCGAGCAGGGGCGCGGGGTTTCGGTCGGCCTGCGCACCCTCGGCGAGATCGAAAGCGCGGTCGCCGAGGCGCGGAAAATCTCCGATCGCGTCCTGGTCGAGCAATATTTCGAGGGCGAAGACCTTCGGTTGATCGTGATCGACTATAAGGTCGTGGCCGCCGCGCTTCGCCGGCCCGCCCGCGTGATCGGCGACGGCGCGTCGACGATCGGCGCGTTGATCGAGGCGCAAAGCCGACGGCGCGCCGCGGCGACGGGCGGCGAGAGCCGGATCCCGCTCGACGCCGAAACCGAGCGGTGCGTGGCGACCGCGGGCTACGCGCTTGGCGACGTGTTGGCCGAGGGGGCGGAGATCGCGGTGCGCAAAACCGCCAATCTGCATACCGGCGGCACCATCCACGACGTCACCGGAGAGACCCATTCGGCGCTGATCGACGCGGCCATCGCCGCGGCGCGCGCCGTCGGGCTCCCGGAAACCGGGATCGATCTGATGGAGAAAGACCCGCGCCGGGCCGAGCACGTCTTTATCGAGGCGAACGCGCGCCCCGGCCTGGCCAATCACGAGCCGCAGCCGACCGCCGAGCGGTTCGTGGATTTTCTGTTTCCCTTGTCGTTGCCCGAACCCGCGCGCCGGATGCGCGCCGAGGAGGCGGCCGGCGGCGGGGTCGAGCCCAAAGGGGAGGGGCCATGAGCCGTCTGACGATCGACATCGACTATCTTGGCGACCAGCTGCGCAGCCTGCTCGCGATCCCGAGCCCGACCGGCTTCACGGACAACATCGCGCGCGCGGTGTGCGAAGAGCTGGCGCGCCTGGGCGTTCGGTACGAGCTGACGCGCCGAGGCGCGATCCGCGCGCGGCTGCCCGGGCTCGACGAGCAGCCCGCCCGCGCCATCGTCTCGCATCTCGACACGTTGGGCGCGCAGGTGCGCGCGATCGGCGAAGACGGCCGGCTGGGGCTCGCGCCGATCGGCCATTGGTCGGCGCGCTTCGCCGAAGGGGCGCGGGTCACGATCTTCTCGGGGTCGGGCGCCTATCGGGGCACGATTTTGCCGCCGCTGGCCTCGGGTCACGCCTTCGGCGAAGCGGTCGACGCCGCGCCGATCGGCTGGGATCATGTGCGCCTGCGCGTCGACGCGAAAGCCGCGACGCCGGCTCAGGTCGCGCAGCTGGGCATCGAGATCGGCGACATCGTGGCCGTCGATCCGCAGCCCGAATTTCTCGACAACGGCTTCATCGTCTCGCGGCATCTCGACAACAAGGCCGGCGCGGCTTCGATGCTGGCGGCGTTGAAAGCGCTGAGCGACGCGCAGCGCACGCCGACCGTCGACACGCTGTTCCTGTTCTCGATCTCCGAAGAGGTCGGCCACGGCGCGAGCCATGTGCTGACCCACGACATCGCCTCGATGGTGGTGGTCGACAACGGCTGCAGCGCGCCGGGGCAGAACAGCGCCGAATTCGGGGTCACCATCGGCATGGCGGACATGACCGGGCCGTTCGACTATCACACCACGCGCAAGTTGATCGATCTCTGCGTCGAGCACGACATCAAGCATCAGCGCGACATGTTCAAATACTACCGTTCCGACAGCGCCTCGGCCATCGAGGCGGGGGCGGATGTGCGCACGGCGTTGGCGACCTTCGGGGTCGACGCGAGCCATGGCTATGAGCGGATCCACATGCATGCGCTGCGGTCGGTGGCCGAGCTGCTGACCGCCTACGCCACCAGCCCGGTCGACATCCAGCGCGACGCCGAGGAAGCCGGGCAGCTGGCCGGGTTCCCCGAGCAGGACGTGGACGAGGCGGAGCAAGCTTTGAGCGCCGACGCGCCGGCCCCGGTCGAGGCCTGAGGCCGGCCGGCCTGCGCCCAGGGTCGGGATCAGGGTCGCGAGACGACGAGGCGCGAAACCGGCATCGCGAAGCTCGCCGGGCCGTCGGGCGCGACGAGCCCGGCGCCCCCGGAACTTTCCGCGTTCTCGGCGATCAGCGCCGCCAATTCCTCGAGCATGGCGTCGCGCGCGCCCGGCGACAGCACCAGCGAGGCGTAGAAGAACCCCGCCACCTCGCGCGCCAGCGCGCCGGGCGCGCCCGCCAACCGCACGAGGCCGGGCTCGATCCGCCCCTCGGCCCCCGGACCGAACGCCTCTTGCGCCAAGGCCGCCAGCGCGCGGCCGTCTCGGACGCGCGGGTCGCCCAGATCGACCTCGCCGTATCCGGGGATCTCGCGTCGGGCCCAGCCGTAGATCAACCGGTGGGTCGCGGCGTATCCGGGGGACAGCGCCATGTCGCCGTCCACGATCGCCGCGAACACGCCGCCGGGGCGCAGCACGCGCCGCGCTTCGGCGAGCACGGGGCCGACCGGGTCCATCAGCGTCAGCGCCCAGTGGCACAGAACCGCGTCGACCGCGCCGTCGGGCAGCCAGCTCAGATCTTGCGCCAAGCCCTGGCGCAGCTCGGCCGCGCCGGCCGGCAGCCGCGCGCGCGCCAAAGCCAACTCGTCGGGGCTCATATCGACGCCGATCAACGCCACCCGAGACCGAAACCGCTCGGCGCAGATCATCAGCAGCGGGCCGCTGCCGCAGGCGAGGTCGAGCACCCGGCCATGCCGCGCCGGGTCCACGATCTCGGCCAGCCATTCATAGCTGGTGCGGCCCTGGGCGTCCCGCGCGCGCCCGGCGTAAGCCTCGGTGAAGCCGGTGTTGCGTCGATGGACCGACAACAGATGCTCGCGCAGCTCGGCCGGAGAAGGTTGCTCGCCGCTGCGGAGTCGATCGGTCCATCCGGTCTCGAGATGGCGGCGCTCGCTCATGAACAGGTCCGAAGTTAGCTGAGGCCGCCCTGGGGCTGGGGCCGCGAGGACCGGAACGGGCCCCGGCCGGCGAAGGGGCGGCGGCCCCGGGCCGCGCGCCGCGGTCAGGCGCGCACGAACAGGAGTTTCACGCGCTGGGGAAACCGCCAGCCCGAGGCGTCGACGCGTTCGGCGAGGTAGGCGCCGGTGGGGTCGCGCGCGAGCAGATCCGCCATCCGGACCGTGTCGTCGAACACGCAGCGCTGAAGGAAGCCCTCGACCTGATCGCGCGCGGCCTCCGGGGCCGCGGTGTCATACGCGAGATCCTGCGCCTCGACGGCCGCGCCGAGACGATCGAGCGCCGCCAGCACGTCTTCGGCCGCCGTGAAGGGCGCGCCGCGCCCGCTGTGGAACGCGTCGAGATAAAGCTTGTGGAAGCGGATGTAGTGCGCGTCGGCGCAGGCGTGCGCGATCACGCCGACGCCGTCCGCGATCGCCCGCAGGAACCGCGACAGACCTTCGTCCAGCTCGTCGGCCGGCAGCGCGTAGAGCGCATGGACCGCCCAGGCGATGTCGAAGGCGCCCTCGGCGCCCTCGAGCTGCTGCAGGGGGATCTCAAAGGCGGCTCCGGGGACGAAGGGCGGCCGCAGCGCGCTGCGCGCCTCGCGGATCGAGAAGGCCGAAGGATCGAGCAGCGCGTAGTCGATCGGCGGGTCCTCCGCCGACAGCCCCGCATGGCGCAGGAGCGCGGTTGGAAACTTCCCCGAGCCGCAGGCCACGTCGAGCAGCTTCAGCGGCCGGGCGCCGACGCGGCGCCGCTCGGCGTCGAGCCAGGCGCGCCAGTCGATCGCCTCGGCCAGGTGGCGGTAATCGCCGGTGGCCAAGGCGTAGAAATCCTCCATCTCGCCCCGCTTGGCGTCGCTCCAATGGGCGCAGCTGCGCTGGAGAAGATCGCTCATGCGTCCGATCCGTTCACGGGCCAGCAGATCGGATTGCGCTCGCTGGCGGCGACGTCGCCCGGACGCGCGCCGGGGATGAATTTCATCCAGTCGCCCGAGACCATGGTGGGACTGTCGAGCAGGCGCGCCCCGTCCGCATAATAGGTGTTGGCCAGCACGATCCGGCTGCGGCGCGTGCGGTTGGCGTCGGCGGTGTGAAAACTCAAATTATGGTGGAAGCTGACCTCGCCCATCTCGAACGAGCCGTCTTCGACAGCGACGCCTTTCTCGCGGAACACGCGCGCGACTTCGCGGTCGTAGCTTGTGTCTTCTTTGTTGAAGACGAGATCCTCGACCAATTTGTAAGCGTCGAGCGGCTTGGCGAAGGCGAGCGGCCCCATTTCCCGCGGGATCGGCTGGGCGGGGATCCAGACCGTCGCCACGTCATGGGTGGCCAGCGGGAAGTGATGGTCGTCAAAATGCCAGGGCGTGCGTCCGCAGCCGGGCTCTTTCGACAGGGCGTTGTCGTGATAGAGCCGCACGGCCGTCACATCGAGCAGCTCGGCGGCGATCCGGGCGAAGCGCGGGCTGAGGACGTAAGCGCGGATCAGCGGGTTCTCGAGCCACATCATCTCGAGGCTGAGAAATCGGTTCTCCGCCCCGCCGTCGAGCGCCGTGTCGAAGGTCTCGCACAGCAGCCGCGTCAGCTCCGCCCGCAGGGTCAAAACCGCGCGCGGCGAAAGCGCGTTTTTCAGTTTGACGAACCCGTTTTCCGCGAAGAAGCGCCGATCGGCGTCGGTCAGGGGGTAGGGCGCGCGCAGCTCTTCAGCGAGCGCGGCGGCGCTCAGCGGCTCGAGCTCGGGCAGCGGGGCGAGCTCGATCAACGCCTCGCGTCGCGCGCTGTTGTCCGCGAGCGAGACGTACCAGTCCCACCAGGCTTGGTTGTCTTTGTCCCAGGCCTGACTGACGTCGGTGGCGTCGCCGCGCGCCGGCGGTGCGTTTAGGTCGGTCACGGACGCTCCCCTTTTCGTGAAGCGCGTGAAATAGCGCGGCGCCGAGAAAGGCCATGGCGCGCGACATCAAGCGCCCGGGGCGTGTCGCCGGCGCGCCGTCCCGGCGCGTCGATTTAGCCCCTTCCGTTCCGCGTCGGCGGGGCGCACGCGCCGGACTGGCGCCGGTCGACTGGGCGCGAGCGCGCTCAGCAAGGTCGCAGCGATGCGGGTCTCTTCTTTTCCGGCTCCCCTTCGAACGCTTCTGGCGTTCTTGCTCGAAAACGCGCGCTGGCTGGCCGCGGGGTTCGTGCTGGCGCTCGGATCGAGCTTCGGCCAGACGTTTTTCATCGCGATCTTCGCCGAGCCGCTCCGCGTGGAATTCGCGCTCAGCCACGGTCAGTGGGGCGGGATCTACATGCTCGGCACCCTGGCCAGCGCGCTGCTGTTGATGCGCGTCGGCGCCTTCGCGGACGGCGCGTCGCCGCGGCGCTTGGCGGTGGCCGTGGCGCTGGGGCTGGCGACGGTCGCCGCCCTGACGGCCGTCGTCTCGAGCGTTTGGCTGCTGCCGCTCTTGGTTTTCGGTCTGCGGTTCTTCGGCCAGGGGATGATGAGCCATCTGAGCGCGACCCTGACCGCCAAATGGTTCGTCGCGACCCGCGGCCGCGCGCTGGCCGCGACCTCGCTCGGCTATCCGGTCGGCGAGGCGCTGCTGCCTTTGGCGGCGGTCGCGGCGATCGCCGCGCTCGGTTGGCGCTCGGCGTGGCTGCTGGTCGCGGCGACCCTGGCGCTCGGCGTCGCGCCGCTGTTGGCGGCGGTGCAGCGGCGCGACCGGCGTCCGCGCGCCGCGGCCCCCGAGCGCGTCGCGGGCGCGGGGCTCGAGGGCCGCGACTGGACCCGCGCCGAGGCGCTGCGCTCGCGCGCGTTTTGGCTGCTCGCGCCCGGGCTGATCGCGCCGAGCTACATTCTGACCGTGGTGTTTTTCCTGCCCGCCCACATCGCGGAGACGAAAGGGTGGCCGCTGGCGGAATGGGTCGCCGGCTATGCGGTGTACGCCCTGGTGTCGGTAGGCGCCGGATTGGCGATGGGGTGGGCGATCGACCGTTACTCGGCGCGCGCGTTGGCGCCGCTCTATCCGGCGCCGTTGGCGCTGGGGCTGCTGACGCTGTCTCAGAGCGAGGCGTCGGCCGCGGTGGTTCCGATCATGGCCCTGTTCGGCGCGTCGGCGGGCGCGGCGGCCACCGTGAACGCGGCGATTTGGGCCGAGCTGTTCGGCGTCCGCCATCTGGGCGCGATCAAGGCGGTCGGCCATGCGCTGATGGTGTTCGGGTCGGCGGTGGGCCCGGGCGCGGCGGGCGCGCTGCTCGATCTCGGCGTGTCGTTTCAAGCGCAGTGCTTCGGGATGGCGGCCTACGCGGTGGCGATCGGCGCGTTGTGGGCGGGGCGGCGGCGCGATTTCGGGCTGGCCCCGCGCCCGACCCGGCCCTGAGGCCCGCCGTCGCGCTGGCCGTGCGCTTGACCTTCCCCCAGCGGGAAACCGTACTCGTCTGAGAGCATCGGGCTCTCGGCGGCGCGACCGAGACGACCGCCAGCGAGCGCCGACCGCCGGCGCTTTGAGATCGCGCGCAGACCGGCCGCGGGTCCTTCGGGCAAAGGGAACAGACGAATGCAAGGACGCTACGCGGCGCTGTGGGCGCTGTCGGTCGGCGCAGCGGCGATCGCCGGCGGCGCGCTCGAACGCTTCGTGATCTCGGCGCCGTCCGGGGACGCCGCCGCCGGGCCGAGCATCCTGTACTGGGTCGCGCCGATGGACCCGAATTTCCGAAAGGACGGCCCCGGCAAGTCGCCCATGGGCATGGATCTGGTGCCGGTCTACGAGGGCGCCGAGCCGTCCGGCGACCCCGCGGAAGTGACGCTCTCGGCCGCCGAGATCAACGCCATCGGGGTCCGGACCGCGGTCGCGCGCGTCGAAGCGATCGCCGAGCGCGTCGAGACGGTCGGCTTCATCGGGTATGACGAGCACGCCACCAGCCACATCCACACGCGCACCGAAGGGTGGATCGAGAAACTGAAGGTGCGCGCGATCGGCGATCGCGTGGCCGAAGGCGACCTGCTGTATGAACTCTACGCGCCCGAGATCACCATCGCGAGTTCTGAACTGATGCGCGCGGCCAAGCGGCGCGATCCGCAAGAGGCGGACATCGCCGCGCGCAAGCTGAAGAATCTCGGCGTCGCCGACCGTCAGATCGCCGAGATGGCCGCGGCGACGGCGCCGGCGCAGCACATCCGGGTCTACGCGCCGCAAGACGGGGTGGTCGTCGCCCTGGCCGCCGCCGACGGGATGTATCTGAAGCCCGAGACCCGCGCGATGACCATCACCGACCTGTCCACGGTCTGGCTGCTGGTCGACGTGTTTGAGCGCGACGTCGCGCGGCTGAGCCCCGACATGACGGCCGCGGCGCGGTTCGAGGCGCTGCCGGGCCGCGTCTTCGAGGGCGAGATCGATTACGTCTATCCGGAACTCGACCCGAAGACCCGCACCTTGCGGGTCCGGCTGCGCTTCGAGAACGCCGACGGGCAGCTGAAGCCGAACATGTTCGCCGCCGTGACGCTGACGCCGACGACCACGCGTCAGGGCGTGACCGTGCCGTCCGAAGCGGTGATCCGCACCGGCCGCGCCGACCGCGTGATCCTCAGAACCGGAGAGGGCGTCTTCAGGCCCCGGCTCGTCACGATCGGTTTGCGCGACGGGTTCGGCGCGGGCGGGCGCACGGAGATCCTGCAAGGCCTCGCGCCGGGCGACGAGGTGGTCGCCTCGGCGCAATTTCTGATCGACAGCGAAAGCGCGCTGTCCGCGGGCCTCACCCGGTTCGCGCCGACCGACGCGGCGCCGGCCGCCGGCAAGGGCGAGCTGCTGGCCTTCGACGCGGCGACCCGCACGGCGCGGATCCGCCACGACGCCATCGCGGCTCTCGACTGGCCGGCGATGGAGACCGCGTTCGCGGTGCGCGGCGACGTCGCGCTGGGCCGCGCCAAGATCGGCGACGTCGTGAAATTCGAGGTGGCGCGCGGGGCCGACGGCCGCCTCGCTCTGATCGCGCTCGGGCTCGACGATGGGATCGACGCGGTCGGAACCGGCGTCGTCCACGCCGTGACCGAAGAGGGCGAGCTGTCGCTCAGCCACGATCCGATCCCGGCGCTGGGCTGGCCGGCGATGACCATGGACCTGCCGGTCCGCGGCTTCGATCCGACGACGGCGCCGATCGGCGAGCCGGTCGAACTGGCGCTCGCGAAAGCCGAGGGCGGCCTGTACGCGGTGGTCGGGGTGCGCCGCGCTGGGGCGGCGGCCGACCGGGACCGGCCGGATCCGGCCGAGGTCGAGACCAGCCCGGTCGCCGCGATCGTCGTTGACGGCGTCGTTCGCTCGGTGGACGCCGGCGCGCGCGTGGCGACGGTCGAGCACGGCCCGATCGCCGAGATCGGCATGCCGGGCATGACCATGGCGTTCGAGCTCGCCCCCGACGTCGATCCGGACGCGCTGCCGATCGGACGCGAGATCGCCTTCGAGATGCGGAAGAACCCGGACTTTTCGCTGACCATCGTCGGGTTCGAGGCGGAGCGCGCCCGATGATCCCGGCCGTCATCCGGTTCTCGATCGCCAACCGGCTGATCGTCGCCGCGCTTGCGCTCGGTTTGGCGGCGGCCGGGCTTTGGGCGCTGCGCAGCACCCCCGTCGACGCGATCCCGGACCTGTCGGACGTCCAGGTGATCGTGAAAACCCCGTACCCCGGCCAAGCCCCGCAGGTCGTCGAGGACCAGGTCACCTATCCGATTTCGACCGCCATGCTTTCGGTCCCTGGCGCGGTCGACGTGCGCGGATTTTCGTTCTTCGGCGACAGCTACGTCTACATCGTGTTCGAGGACGGGACCGACCTTTATTGGGCGCGCTCCCGGGTGCTCGAATATCTCGCCCAAGTCTCCGGCCGCCTGCCCGCCGGAGTGACGCCCGAACTCGGCCCGGACGCCACCGGCGTCGGCTGGATCTATCAGTACGTGTTGATCGATCGCACCGGGAAACATGATCTCGCCCAGTTACGCAGCCTCCAGGACTGGTTTCTGAAGTTCGAACTCCAGTCCGTCGAGGGCGTCTCGGAAGTCGCCACCATCGGCGGCATGGTCAAGCAATACCAGGTCGTCGTCGACCCCAACAAATTGCGCGCCTTCGGCGTGCCGCTTGCCACCGTCCGCCGCGCCATCGAGCAAGCCAACCGCGAAACCGGCGGCAGCGTGGTCGAAATGGGCGAGGCCGAATACATGGTCCGCGCCAAGGGCTATGTCACAGGTCTCGAAGATCTCGCTTCCGCGCCGCTTCTGGTCAATGACCGCGGCGCCGCGCTCGCCTTGCGCGACGTCGCCGAGATCCGCCTTGGGCCCGAGATCCGCCGCGGCGTCGGCGAGTATAATGGCGAGGGCGACGCGGTCGGCGGCGTGGTGATCATGCGCTGGGGCGGCAACGCGCTCGCCACGATCCAGGCGGTGCAGGCCAAGCTCGAGGAATTGAAGCCGAGCCTGCCCGAGGGCGTCGAGCTGGTGGTCACCTACGACCGCTCCGGCGTGATCGAGCGGGCGATCGCCCATCTGACCGACAAGCTGACCGAGGAATTCCTGGTCGTCGTGCTGGTCTGCGCGGCTTTCCTGCTCCATGTGCGCTCGTCGCTGGTCATCGTCCTGACGCTGCCGCTCGGCGTGCTCGCGGCCTTTCTGGTCATGCGGCTCCAGGGCGTGAACGCCAACATCATGAGCCTCGGCGGCATCGCAATCGCGATCGGCGCCATGGTCGACGCGGCGATCGTGATGATCGAGGCGATGCAC
>CAZBIG010000018.1:0-17189 GCA_964491865.1 uncultured Neomegalonema sp.
AAGCGGTGAACGCGGGGCCGAGAGGCTGGGCGCCGTTCGGCGTGGGCGCGAAGCGCGCGACCGGGGCGTGGGCGCCCCCCTGGGCGGCCCCCTGGGCGCCCCCCTGGGCGGGGCGCGGCGCGCGGGGCGGGCGCGCGGCGGCGGATCGGCGTGAGCTCGGCATCGACGCGGTCATAAGCGCTGGGCGGCCGCGGCGTCCATCGCGTCCGCCGCCGGCGCCGCCGACCCGTCGAGCCGTGGCGGCGCGCCGGCGCGCTCGACGATGAATTTCCTCCTGGCGCCAGTGTTCTTCCAGATAAAGTTCATCGAACGCAACGCGACGTTGGGGTTAAGACGCGGAGACAGAAATTCTAGGTCGAAGTTTTTTATGCGTCGTTAAAAGCAATTGATTGATTTCAGAAATGGCTCACTCGTGAAAATTGATGCCGCGGGTTCAGAGTATTTTCTGTTCCCCGAATGAAATACGTCATAGAAAAATGCAGCTTATCTTCTTGAGACCGGTTTCTCTACCTGTGGTGCGGCGCCCTGCGCGAGGGCGGTGCGTCTGGGATCACGCCGATCCCGCGGCGCCCGTCGGCCTCAGGGCGCGGAGCAGGCGTCCGTCAATGGCGGCGAGACCCACGCCGATCATGGCCATGCCCAGGAGGTGGCGGAACGCGAGGGTCTCCCCTAGGACCAGGACGCCGAGCAGGATGGCGGTGACTGGGATCAGGAAGGTCACGAGCAGCAGGTTGGTCGCGCCAGCCGTCGCGAGGATCCGGAAGTAGAAGACGTAGGCCAGCGCGGTGGAGAGCGTGGCGACGCCGATTAGGGCGGCGATCGCTGCCGCGCTCGGTATGGGCAGCGTCCAAGGCCGGTCGATCGCCAACGCGAGCGGGATCATGACGAGGCTCGAGGCCGTGACCTGGCCCGCGGCGGTGGCGAGGGGCGCCACGTCCATGCGCCGGAAGCGCCGGCCCCAGACGCCGGCGAAGGCGTAGGAGAGAGCGGCGGCCAGGCAGGCGAGCTGAGCGACCACGCTCTGCCCGAGGTCCGAGAGCGCCTCCGCGCCGATCATCGCGGCGACCCCGGCGAGACCCGCGACGACGCCGAAGGCGCGGGCGGGCGTCAGCTTCTCGTCCGCCGTCAGGGCGTGGGCCGCGAGCACGGTGAAGAGCGGCGTGGTGGCGTTCAGGATCGAGGCGAGGCCCGAGGCGATCGCGGTCTGGCCCCAGACGATCAGGCTGAAGGGCGCAACGTTGTTGAGCAGCCCCATGACAAGGAAGGCGCCCCAGACGCGCCGGCCCAGCGCGAGGTTGACCCCGGCCGCGCGGCAGACCGCGAGCAGGATCAGCGCCGCGAGCGCGACGCGGACGACCACCACGGTGAAGACCGGCAGCTCGCGCAGCGCCACGCCGTTGAAGAAGAACGAGCCGCCCCATAGCACCGACAGCGCAAGCAGCATGGCCCATTCAGCGGCGGACATCGGGCGGTTGACGGGGGGCGGGCCGGTCATGGCGCTCTCCGATCGCGACGTCGCGAAGGTGCCCTCGCGGCCTCGCCCGAGCGACCCGCATCATGCGCTGGCCGAGATTTCCCGCGCGGTCGCGGAGCCGAGCCGCGCGCCGAGCCCGAGCAGGCCGTCGAAGGCCGAGGCCGCATGCCGCCGCAGGTTCCAGCGCCAGACGAATTCGTCGAGATAACGGCGCAGATGCGGGCGGCGGAGGCCATGGAACGTGCCGAGCGCCCATCTCTTAAAGTTCGAGAAGACCCGGTGCGTCGAGCGCAGCACGACATGCGCGGCCGTCGCGCCCACCACCTTCCGCGTGTGCTCGCGCCCCTCGAGGCCGCTGTCGCCGGACCAGCCGTCAGCGATCACGGTAGCGCTCGGCGCGGCGACGGCCTCCACGAACGGCCTGAGAGTCGCGGCCGAGAAGTCCGCGATCGGCGCCAGCCGGATGCGCCGCGCAGGCGGCACCGTCCGGAAACCGCGCCTCGAACCAAGCGCGCGACAAAGGACGGTCGGTCTTCAAGCAGGCAGGCCTCTAAGAGCAATGCAGCAACAACGCTCAGCGTCAACGGCCGAGCCACAAGGACTGGGGCGGCCGGAGGCGGTGGGATAAGCCGCAACGCGCTTAATGTCTGGTCTGCCGCCGATTTCACGGACGCCGAGTTCAGGTGTTTGATGCGTCCGGCGGCGAGGCGTGGGAAAGAGACGGACGGTCAGCCGCGAGCGCGCCGGCGACTTCGCGGATGCGGACCCTGGCTGTCGCCGGATGAGGCCGGCGCAACTTGAGGCCGAGCGGCCGCGTCGCGAGATCGCCTGGGTCGTGGCGAAGCGCCGCGGGGGAGGAGGCGGCCGGTGGGCGCGGGAGCGGGTGCGGCAAAGGGCGCGCCGGAAGGCGCGGGAAGGCGGCGATGCGGCGGATCCGAACGGAACAAGACGTCATCGAGGGCGCCGCCGCGCTCGCCCGGATCGAGTCGCGGTTCGCGCAGGCGATGGCGCTCGCCGGACCGCCGCCCCTCAGGCTGCGGCCGGACGGCTTCGCCGCGCTTCTGAAGCTCATCGTCGAGCAGCAGGTCTCCGTCGCTTCGGGCGCGGCGATCTGGGCGCGCGTCGAGGCCGACGGCGCCGTCACCCCCGACGCGGTCCGCGCGCGCTCGCTCGAGGCGCTGAGGGCCCTCGGCCTGTCGCGCCCGAAAGCGCGCTACGCTCAGGCCTTGGCCGAGGCGGTCGCCGCCGGGCGGGTCTGTTTCGCGCGACAGCGGACGCTGCCCTACCCGGCGGCGGCCGCCGAACTCACCGCGGTGACCGGGATCGGCCGCTGGACGGCGGAACTCTACCATCTGGCCTGCGTCGGTCGGCCTGATTTGCTGCCGGTCGGCGACGTCGCCCTGCAAGAGGCCGCGCGCGTTCTGTTCGATCTGCCGGAGCGCCCCGATCCGGCGCGCTTCGACGCGCTGGGCGCGGCCTGGACGCCCTGGCGCTCGGTGGCGGCGCGGATCCTCTGGTCGTACTACCGCGTGCTTAAGGCGCGCGGCGGCCGGGCGTGACGGCCTCTGGCTTTCCGAGCGCGCGCGGTTAGGGTGCGCGGCGGCCGAGATTTCGAAAAGGACCCGAGACGCGTGAGCACTCCGACCCTTGACGGGCCCCGGCGCCCGGCCGCGTCCGGCGCGCCCGACGCGCTGATCCTGCTGCTGCACGGCTATGGCGCGGACGGGAACGACCTGTTCGGCCTGGCCGAGCCTTTGTCGCAGGCGGTTCCAGGCGCCGCGTTCGTCTCGCCGCACGCGCCCGAGCCCTGCCGCGCCGCGCCGGTCGGTCGGCAATGGTTTCCGATCCCTTGGATCGACGGCTCGGCCGAGACCGAGATGATCGACAGCTTCCAGCGCTCGGCCGCCGCGCTCGACGCTTTTATCGACCGCGAGATCGAGGCCGCCGGCGTCGCGGCCGACCGCGCGCTGCTGCTCGGCTTCTCGCAAGGCGTGATGATGAGCCTGCATGTCGGTCTGCGCCGAGCGGCCGCGCTCGGCGGGATCGTGGGCTTCTCGGGCCGGCTGGTCGCGCCCGAGCGGTTGGCGACCGAGATCGCCAGCCGTCCGCCGGTGTTCTTGACCCATGGCGACCGCGACGAGGTGATCCCCGTCGACGCGCTGCACGAGGCCCGGAACGCCCTGTCGGCGGTCGAGGTGCCGGTGCGCTGGTCGGTGAGCCCCGGGGCCGGCCATACGATCGCGCCCGACGCGTTCGCTCAGGCCGCGGCTTTTATTCGCGATCGGCTGGGCTGACCGCGCCGACGCCGCGGTTGCGGCCCCGGTCGCGAGGCCGTGTCGTAATTCCGTCGCACGGCGGTGGTAGAAACTTGCGCGTCGCCGAATGTCCCATCATATTGGGGGTGACGCAGGTGACGGACGCGAGATCTTGGGTGAGCTCGCAGGGTTGGCATCGCCCAGGCGGTTTCGCGGGCGTCGAGGACGGACCCCCCGTTCTCGGCCGGAGACCGGGAGGGATGCGCCATGCCGATTGCGATACACGAGAGCGTCAGTCCGCCGCCTTTCGTTCGCAATCCCGCAAGCCTCCGCGACCATCCCGCTCTCGTCCTCAACGCCGACTTCCGACCTCTCTCCTACTTCCCGTTGTCGCTCTGGTCTTGGCAGGACACCGTGAAAGCGGTGTTTCTCGAGCGGGTCGACATCATCGCCGAGTATGAGCAAGAGGTTCGCAGCCCGAGTTTCGCGATGCGCCTGCCCTCGGTGATCGCGCTGCGAGACTATGTGAAGCCGGCGCTGTATCCGGCGTTCACGCGCTTCAATCTGTTCCTGCGCGACGAGTTCTCGTGCCAGTATTGCGGGGCCAAGGGCGAGATGACCTTCGACCATGTGGTGCCGCGCTCGAAAGGCGGCCGCACGACGTGGGAGAACGTCGTGGCGGCCTGCGCGCGCTGCAACCTGCGGAAGGGCAATCTGACGCTGGCGCGGGCGGGCATGAACCTGGCCCGAAAGGCTTATCGGCCGACCGCGATCCAGCTGCAGAATATCGGTCGCAAATTCCCGCCGAACTATCTGCATGAAAGTTGGATGGACTACCTGTACTGGGACGCCGAACTCGAGGCGTGACCTCCGGGGCGGCGACCGTGCGGCGGGCGACGGTGCGGCGGGCGAGGGTGCGCCAGGCGAGGGTGCGACAGGCGATCCGGCGGCGAGCGACCTGAGGGGCGCGACCTTGGGGCCCGTGCGCTCGGCGCCCTTGGGCTCGGAGCCCGCGGCCGGTTTCCCGCGGCCGATATTAAGGATGGATCAGGCGGGCCGCCGCGGCGCGCCGCCGAGCGCCGCCGCGGCGAACGCCAGCGCCAGCCCGCTCGACGCCAGAAAATTCCAATTCGTAAACGACAGGCCCAGGAAAAAGCTCTGGCGCGCGTCGCACCGCACCAGGGGCGCGTCGCGCAGGCGGGCGAGCAGCTCCTCGGTGGTGCCGCCGGTGTCGACGCCGCCCGAGCAGGCCGTCGGTCCGGTCCACCAGCCGAACTCGACGCCGGTGTGCAGCACCGCCACGCCCGCCCCGACCGCGAAGCCGAGACCCGCCAGCCCCGCCGCGGCTCGGGCCGCCGCGCCGTCCCAAAGCGCCAGCGCCAGGGCGCCGAGGACCAAGGCGGCCACATACGGATAGCGCTGATAAAGGCAGAGCTCGCAAGGCAGCCAACCGAAGCCGTACTGCGCGACCAGGGCCGTGGCGAGCAAGGCCGCGCTGCCGGCGACCGCGATTTGCGTCAACCGCTTCGGGCGGTTCAAGATGTCGAGCGGCATCCGCGCTCCTCTTTGTGTTCCGCGACGCCCGTCCTCGCGCCTCGGAACGGCGGAGGTTCGGCGCGCCAAGTCGCGAGGCGGGGCCCCAAAACTTCCCGGCGGCGGTCCCGACGGCGCCCCCCCCGCCAAGGGCCGGATCGGGCGCCGGATCGGGCGCCGGCTCAGGCGCCCAACAGCATCGACGCGATCCAGGTTCCGGCGCCGATCAGCACCGCGATCCACGCGCCGCCGAGCGTCGCGCCCCCCAACACCAGCAGACCGTCGCGCTCGAGCAGGCCGATCGCCGCGATCGCCACCGCGATGCCGGGCACGGTGTTGGTCCCGGGCAGCGGCACCAGGATCGAGGCCGCGAACAGCGTCAGCGCCAGCGCCGTCAGACGGTCGAGCGGGGGCCGCGTCAGCGCCGACAGCCGCGGACGGCTGACCGCCTCGAGCGCTCGGAGCCAGGGCTCGGCGCGCGATACCATTCGAGCGTGGCTCTCCTCCGAGACCCGGCGCGCGGCCAGACGCGCCGGCAGCCACGGCGCGCGCCGCCCGGCCAGCATTTGCGCGGTCACCGCCAGCATCGGCAGCGCGACGATCTGCGGCACGCCGTAGAGGAAGGGGACGCAGCAGGGCAACGCCAGCACCAGTAAAAACAGGCCGAAGGCGCGCTCGTGGATCCGCTCGAGGATCCAGCCCAACGAGACCGTCCGCCCGCGCGCGCCCGCCCCCGCCCCCGTCCCGTCGTCGGCGGCCCCGTCCTCGGCGGCCGGGTCGGGCCCGCTGTCGACCGGCGCGCCCGGATCGCGCTCGGCCTCGCGGCGCGCTTCCTCCACCAGCCGCCGCAGCCGCTCGGAGGTCGGGATCTCAGCGTCGCGCCCAGGGGCGTCGGCGATCTCGGGGTCGATGCTACGGCTCATGCGGGCGCCTTTTCGGCAAGTCGAATCGCGGGGCGGACAGCAGGGGCATAGCGGCTCGGGGCCGGGCCGAGAAGCGCCGGCGCGAACCGCGGCGGTCGGGCGCGCGGCGCGGCGCCGTCCATGCGTTGACGCGGCCCGCCTTCGGTCCCATAACCCGTCACCCGCGCCCGAGTGGCGGAATTGGTAGACGCAGCGGACTCAAAATCCGCCGGTTTCACGACCTTGCCGGTTCGAGTCCGGCCTCGGGTACCATCGAACTTCTGGGCGACGCGCCCCTGCGCCGCGAGCGCGGCGCGGCCGAGCGGGGGCGGCGGGCGCTGGACAGGCCGCCTCGGCGCGTCCGGGCCCGGCGATCAACCGTCGAGGTCCGATGCGCCGCGCCGACGCTCCCATCACCCAAGACATCGTGCTCGTCGGCGGCGGGCACGCCCATGCGCTGGTATTGAAGCGTTGGGCGATGCGGCCGCTGGCCGGGGCGCGGCTCACGCTGGTGAACCCCGAGCCGACCGCGCCCTACACGGGCATGCTGCCGGGTTTCGTCGCCGGTCACTATCCGCGCGCGGCGCTGTCGATCGATCTGGTGCGTCTGGCCCGCCTGGCCGGCGCGCGGCTGGTGCTCGACCGCGCGACGGGGCTCGATCGAGAGACGCGCCGCCTGACGCTCTCGGCGCGGCCGCCGATCGGCTACGACCTCGTGTCGATCAATGTGGGCGTGACCTCGCAGCCCGCGGGGATCCCCGGGGCCGAGGCGCACGCGATCGCGGCCAAGCCGCTCGGCGCGTTCGCGGACGCCTGGACCCGCTATCTCTCGGCCGTCGCCGCCGGGGCCGCGGCGCCGCGAGCGGCGGTCGTCGGCGGCGGGATCGGCGGCGTCGAACTCGCGATGGCGATGGCCTGGCGTTTGGCCGGCGTCGCCCCCGACGCAGGCGGCGCGCCGTCGGTGACCCTGATCGAAGCGGCCCCCGAGCTCATGCCCGGCGTGGCCGCGGCCGCCCGGCGCCGGTTGTCGAAGCGGCTCGACGCGCTGGGCGTCCGGGTTTTGGCGGGCGCGCCGGCCGCGGCGATCGACGCGACCGGCGTCGCGCTGGCGGGGGGCGGGCGCGTCTCGGCGGATTTCGTCGCCGCCGCCGCCGGGGCGCGGCCGGCGCCCTGGCTCGCCGAGACCGGCCCGGCGCCCGAACACGGGTTCGTGCGGGCCGATCCGACCTTACGCAGCGTCGGCGATCCGCGCGTCTTCGCGGCGGGCGACGCGGCGCATCTCGAGGCCGCGCCGCGGGCCAAGGCGGGGGTCTACGCCGTTCGCCAGGCGCCGGCGCTGGCCGACAATCTGGCCCGCGCGGCGTCGGGGCGGCCGCTTCGGCGCCATCGCCCTCAGGGCGACTATTTGAAGCTGATCTCCACCGGCGCCCGCGCCGCCGTGGCCGAGAAATGGGGGATCGCGCTCTGGTCGCCGTGGTTCTGGCGCTGGAAGGACGCGATCGACCGGGCGTTCATGGAGCGGCTGAACGCGCCGCCCCGTCCTCAGCCGCCGCCCCGCGCGCCGGGGCCCGAGGCGACCGGCGTCGCCGAGCTGCGCGCGGGCGAGCCGCTCTGCGGCGGCTGCGGGTCGAAAATCGGCCCGCGGGCGTTGTCCGAGGGGTTGTCGCGGCTCGGTCCGCCCCGCCGGTCCGACGTGGCGCGCGCGCCGGGCGCCGACGCCGCGCTGGTGACGCTCGGCGCCGCCCGGCTGGCGCTGTCGGTCGATCAGTTCCGCGCCTTTGTCGAAGATCCGTACGAGCTCGGCCGCATCGCGGCGCTGCACGCGTTGGGCGACGTGTGGGCGATGGGCGGCGCGCCGCAAGCGGCGCTCGCCTCGGTGATCCTGCCGCCGATGAGTCCCGAGAAGCAGGCGGCGACGCTGGCCGAGATCCTGGCCGGCGCCGAAGCCGCGCTCGGGCCCGCGGGCGCGGATCTGGCCGGCGGACACACCGCCAGCGGCGCCGAATTGTCGGTCGGCTTCAGCGTGACGGGACTGGCGCCCCGCCCGCTGGGGCTGACCGGCGCGCGCCCGGGCGACGCGCTGATCCTGACCAAGCCGATCGGCGTCGGCGTGATCTTGGCGGCCGAGATGCGCGGGCTCTGCCCGGGGGCCGTCTGGGCGGGCGCGCTCGAGATCATGCGCCGCTCGAACGGTCCGGCCGCGGCGGCGCTGCGCGACCGCGCCCGCGCCATGACCGACGTGACGGGGTTCGGGCTCGCCGGCCATCTGCTCGGGCTGGCGCGCGCCTCGGGCGTCGCGGCGGATCTCGATCTCGACGCCGTCCCGCTGGCGCCGGGCGCCGAGGCGCTCGCCGCCGAGGGGGTGCGCTCGTCGGTCGCGGCCGAAAACCGGGCCGCGGCGGCCGCGGAGCTCGGCCTCGAGGCGGACGGGCCGCGGGCCGCGCTGCTGTTCGATCCGCAGACTTCGGGCGGTCTGTTGGCGGCGGTCCCGGAGGCGCTGGTCGACCAGACGCTCGCCGCGCTGCGCGCCGCGGGCGAAAAGGCCGAGCCTTACGGCCAGAACCAAGGCCGGACGCGAAACCAGGCGCAGGATCGGGACCAAGATTTGGACCCAGATCGGGGCCGTGACGGGGAGCGGGGCCCGGCGTGGGTGATCGGACGGGTGCGCTCAGACCGCGCCGACGCGCCGCGGCTGCGCGTCGCGGGGGGCGGACCGGCGGCGCGGTCGCCGGGCGGCGCGTCCGGCGCCTATTCGGCCGCGGTCGCCGAGGGCGGCCGCGCGTCGCCCGCGGTCTCGACCAGCGCCGCGATCGCGTCGGCCGCCCGTTCCTGATCCGCCGCGGTCAACGTCTCGAGCCGCACCGTGCGCCAGGCGGGCCGGCCCCCCCGCTTGCGCCGAGAGCGGGCGTAGGCCGGATCGTAATGCTCGCGGATCAACGCTTCGGCCAGCGCCTCGAACGCGCCCGCGCGCGCCTGGGCGCGCCAGGCCGCGACCCGCTCTCGGCCATGAAGCGGCGCCAGACGCTCGAGCGCGGCCTCGAGCCGCGCGGGGTCTTCGGTCAGGTCGGGGTAGGCGCTCACCGAATAGCGCGCCCGGGCCGCGGCGGGGGCCGACAGCGCGATGCGCGGCGCGCCGTCCATCGCCTTCCACACCAGGGGCGGGATCTGGCGCGCGCCGATGCGGCTCGATTCGGCCTCGATCACCACCGGGCGCGCGGGATCGAGCCGCTCGATCCGCTCGAGGAGGAGGCTTTCGAACCATTTCTGACCGGGTTGCGGGCGGTTGGGCTCGGCGCCGAACACCGACCCTCGGTGGGCGGCCAGGCCTTCGAGGTCGAGCGTCTGCACCCCGCGCGCGGCCAGACGCTGCAGGATCGCCGTTTTCCCCGCGCCCGTGTCGCCGTCGAGTACCACGGCCCGGAAGCCCGGCGGGTGGTGGTAAAGCGCGTCCATCACGCGCCGTCGGTACCGCTTATAGCCGCCCGAGACCGTCTCGACCCGCCAGCCGATTTGGCCGAGCACCGTGGCCATGGCGCCGGAGCGCTGGCCGCCGCGCCAGCAATAGACCAGCGGCGCGAAGCCGCCGGGCTGGTCCGCCAGCGGCCCTTCGAGATGGCGCGCGATGTTTCGGGCCACCAGCGCCGCGCCGATCTTCTTGGCCTCGAACTTCGAGACGCGGACATAGACGGCGCCCACCCGGGCGCGCTCGGCGTCGTCGAGAACCGGCAGATTGATCGCGCCCGGCACATGGTCCTCGGCGTATTCGGCGGGGCTGCGCACGTCGATGATCGCCGTGAAGGCGTCGCGGCGGTCGGGGCGGAGCGGGTCGTCGGGATCGTCGGCAGGCATTCGCAGGATCTAGAGCGCTTCGCGCGGAAAGGGGAGGGCGCGCGCGCCGCGGCGTCGACGCCCCCTTGCGGTCCGGTCGCGCGCCCGGTGAAATCAAGGCCCCTCCCGCGAGGCGCGCTCGGCGCGGACGGCCCGACGGCCCCCGCGCCTGACGCCGCGTCCGAAACCCTGACGCCGCCCCAACACAAGGAGACAGACCCATGGTCCCCGACGCCGCGTCGTCCGAGCTTCGGTCGCCTGACCACGCCCCCTTCGCCCGACCTCTTGATCAGCAGTCGGCGGTGGTGGTGGGCGCGACCTCCGGCATCGGTCGGGCGATCGCCGTCGCGTTAGCGCGCGCCGGCGCGCCGCGGCTGCGGCTGGTGGGGCGCTCGCGCGAGCGCGGGGCCGCGGCGCTCGAGGCCGCGCGGGCCGCGGCGCCGGGCGCGATCGACGTCGGCTTCCTGCCGGCCGATTGCTCCGACGGGCGCGCCGCCGAGGAGATGGCCGCGCGCGCCGCCGCCGAGATGGGGCGGATCGATTTGCTGGCGACCTCGGCGGGCGGCGCCAATCTGCCCGAGCTGTTGTTCAAACAGCCGATCAGCGCGATCGAAAGCGTGCTGACCCGCGATCTGCTGCCCAATCTGAACGCGGTGCGCGCGGCGCTGCCGGTGATGATGGCGCAGCCCGACGGCGGTCCGCCGGGCGGCTGCATGCTCGCCGTCGCGTCGGACGCCGGCAAGGTCGCGACCCCGGGCGAGGCGACCATCGGGGCCTGCATGGCGGCGATGATCCAATTCATGCGCGGCGTGGCGATCGAGGGACGCCGCAACGGCGTGCGGGCCAACACGCTGACCCCGAGCCTGGTCGAGGGCACGCCGCTGACCGAGCGGTTGATGGCCGAGGGCGCCTTTTCCAAGAAGCTGTTCGAAAAGGCGCGTCCAATGGCCGGGCTCGGCCCGACCGACGCGCAGGATCTTGCGGATCTGGCCGTCTTCCTGGCCTCGCCGGCGGCCGCCAAGATCACCGGTCAGGCGATCAGCGTGAACGGGGGCATCTCGGCCGCCTGAGGGAGCGGTTGACGGATGGTCCGCGCTGGGGCGCGTTTCGCCGGCGACGCCGAACGCTTGGTGCGGTATGCTGCCCCCGCAAACAGGGAGGTCATACATGCGTGAAACGTCGAAAACTGGGGGAGAGCGCGCTCTCGACCCGTCGGAAATCGCCGTGGCGGCCGGCGTTCCAGAAGAGGACGGCTACGCCGGCTCGCCCGAAGCGCAGGCTTTGAGCGCAGACTTCGACAACTCCGCGATCGAGGGGCCGCCGGACGCGTATTTTGGCGAAGAGGCCGCGACGCTCGGCGATCGGGTCGCCGCGGCGCGGCAGGCGGCCGGCTTGACCCAGGCGGGGCTGGCGGCGCGTCTGGGGGTCGGCTCGAAAGTGGTCTCGGCGTGGGAGAACGACCGCTCCGAGCCGCGCGCCAACCGGTTGGCCATGTTGGCGGGTCTGCTGAACGTGTCGGTGACCTGGCTGCTCACGGGGCGCGGCGACGGCGTCGACCCGCCCGAGGCGCCGGCGGCGGCGGCGGCGCAGCTGCGCCCCTTCCAATACGTGTTCGCGGTGCGCGATCTCGACGCCTGCCGTCGCTTCTACGGCGACGTGCTGGGCTGCCGGCTCGCCGCCACCGACGGGATCCGCCAGGACTTCGTGCTCTACGGCCACGCCATGAGCGCGGTCGCCGTCGAGCCTGAGACCGACGCCGGGGCGGACCGCGCGGGCGTCGCCGCCTCGGGCGCGCCCGAGGCCGAGGCGGATCCGAAGCCCCGCGCCGTCGACGCCGACGGGCTGCCGCTGCCGAATTTCGGCGTGCTGCTGCTCTGGGACGATTGGATCGCGCTGATCGAGCGGATTCGACAGGCCAACGTGGCGTTCCTGCTCGAGCCCACGATCCGCTTTGTCGGCGCGCCGGCCGAGCAGGGGCTGTTCGCCGTGTCGGACGGCGCGGGCGGCGTTCTGGCGTTTCGCGCCCATCGCGATCCGGACCAGGCGTTCTTGTGACCGGCGGATCCGGGCCGCGGCTGCGCATCGGGGTCGATCTTGGGGGAACCAAGATCGAGGCGGCGCTTCTCGGCCCGGGCGGCGAAGAGCGCGCCCGGCTGCGCGTCCCGACGCCGCAGGGCGACTATGAGGCGACGCTGCGCCGGCTGGCCGAGTTGGCCGGCGCCGTCGCCGAGCGGGGCGGCGCGGCGTCGGCGACGCCGCCTTCGGTCGGGGTCGGCGCGCCCGGCGCGCTGTCGCCGGCCACCGGGCTCATGAAGAACGCCAATTCGACCTGTTTGAACGGGCGGCCGCTCGACCGTGATCTCGCCGAGGCGCTGGGCCGGCCGGTTCGACTGGCCAACGACGCCAACTGTTTCGCGCTGTCCGAGGCGGTGGACGGGGCGGCTGCGGACGCCGGGGTGGTCTTCGGGGCGATCCTCGGCACCGGGGGCGGGGGCGGGATCGCGGGCGGCCGCGCCGTGTTGACCGGGCGCAACGCCATCGCCGGCGAATGGGGGCATTGGCCGTTGCCGGCGCCGGGGCCAGACGAGACGCCGGGGCCGGCGTGCTATTGCGGCCGGCGCGGCTGCGTCGAGGCGTGGTGCTCCGGGCCGGGCCTCGCGGCCGATTTCGCGCGCGCGGGCGGGGCCGCGGGCCTAGACGGCGCGGGCGTGGCGGCGCTGGCCGAGGCCGGCGATCCCGCGGCCGAGGCGGCCCTGGCGCGCCATGCGGACCGGCTGGGTCGGGCCCTGGCCCAGGTGGCGAACCTGTTGGATCCCGATGTGATCGTCCTCGGGGGCGGGTTGTCGAAGCTGCCGAACTTGCCCGAGACGTTGACCCGAACGCTGCGGCCCCATGTGTTTTCGGACGAGGTCGCGACCGCGGTTCGGCTCAATCGCCATGGCGACAGCTCGGGCGTGCGCGGCGCGGCCTGGCTGTGGCCCGACCCGGGCCCGACGCCCGGCCCCTAAGACGGAGAGCGCGTGATGACCGCTGACGACCAGAGCGCGGGCAAGGCCGAGCCCGCCGAGACGCCCGGCTGGCGCGAAAGCGACGCCGGGCCCGAACCGCGCGCGCAGCGCGAAAAGCGGCTCAAGATCCGCTGCTGGCGCCGGGGCACGCGCGAGATGGACCTGCTCCTCGGCCGCTTCGCCGACGCGCGCTTGGCGCGGCTCGACGACGCCGAACTCGACGCGTTCGAAGCCTTGATCCGCGAGGAGGACGGGGCGCTTTACAAATGGCTGTCGGGCGCCGAACCCGCGCCCGACCGGCACCTTGCGATGATCGAGGCGATTCGCGCCGTGTCCGAGAGCGCCGCGCCCCGCTGACAAGGCGCCGGCGCGGCGCCATGATCGCGGGCGGCGCCGTCGCGAGGCGCGGCCCGCCC
Organism: uncultured Neomegalonema sp.; assembly: GCA_964491865.1. Taxonomy (GTDB): domain Bacteria; phylum Pseudomonadota; class Alphaproteobacteria; order Rhodobacterales; family Rhodobacteraceae; genus JBCBRF01. Next base: position 13,417 of record CAZBIG010000018.1, read on the forward strand.
CGACGAGACGCCTGTCAAAAAAAGAATCGCGAACGGAGGACGCCATGGCGCGCATCGCCTTTATCGGACTGGGCAATATGGGATTGCCGATGGTTCGGAACCTGCTGCGCGCAGGGCATTCCGTGACCGGCTACGATCTGTCCGACCCGGGGCGCGCCGGCGCCGCCGCGGCCGGGGCCGAAGTGGTCGCGAGCCCCGTCGAAGCGGCCGCGGGCGCGGACGCCGTGATCACCGCGTTGCCCGCGGCGCCCCATGTGCGCGGCGTTTATCTCGACCAGGGCGTGTTCGAGGCGATGGGCCCGAACACTTTGGCGATCGACTGCTCGACCATCGACCCCGAGACCGCTCGGGCGCTGTCCGCGGCGGCCGCCGCCGATAATGTCGGGTATCTCGACAGCCCGATGTCCGGCGGCGTCGGCGGGGCCGCGGCGGGCACGCTGACCTTCATGGTCGGCGGCGACCAGGCGCATTTCGACCGCGCCCGTCCTTTGCTCGAAGCGATGGGGAAGAACATTTTCTACGCGGGCGCCTCGGGGGCCGGCTGCGCTGCGAAGATCTGCAACAACATGCTGCTGGCGATCACCATGATCGGCGTCTCAGAGGCGTTCGCGCTCGCCGACAAGCTGGGGCTCGAGGCGCAAAAACTGTACGATATCTCGTCGACCGCGACCGGTCGCTGCTGGTCGTTGAACGATTACTGCCCAGCGCCGGGGCCGGTGCCGACCGCGCCGTCGAACCGAGACTATCAGCCGGGCTTTTCGGCCGCTTTGATGCTGAAGGATCTGAGGCTGGCCATGGCGGCGGCGCAAACGAGCGAGGCGGCCACGCCGCTCGGCGCGCACGCGGCGCAGATTTACGCAATGATGGCCGCGTCCGGCGGCGGCGATCTCGATTTCTCGGGCGTGCTGAAATGGCTGCGCGGGGAACTCGGCGGCGCTCCGACGCCTGGTTTGAAACGGGTTTCATAAGAATTTTCTGAAAAAGCTTGCCGCAACCGCTCCGGCCCGGCCGCCGGGTAAGCCTTCGCTAACCGACCGCGCTCTAACGTCGCGTCAATTCGGCGTGACACAAACGGAGACGACGGATGGCCACTGCGGTTTTGGCGAGAGAGACGCGCGAGACGTTCGCGCCGGAAGATAACGCCGCATCGCTTGAAGCCGTGAAGCGGCGCTATCTCGAAGCGCTGTCGCTGGTCGAGCGCATGCACCGGTTGTTGTTGGACGTCGTGAAGGACGAATTCGAACGCCTGGGTCGTATCGACATCAACAGCGTTCAGGCGCTTCTGCTGTTCAATATCGGATCCGAAGAGCTGACGGCCGGCGAGCTGAAGACGCGCGGCTATTACCAGGGCTCAAACGTCTCGTACAATTTGAAAAAACTCGTCGAGCTTGGCTATTTGCATCATACGCGATGCACTCAGGACCGTCGGTCCGTACGTATTCGCCTCACCGATAAGGGCGAGGAAGTGCGTCAGATCGTGGACGGCATCTACAATCGCCACGTGTCCGAGTTCTTGGTGAACTTCGACGCCGAGACCGACGCGCTCGGGCGCTTGAACGAGACGATGTCCGGGCTCGAGCGGTATTGGCGCGAGCAGATCCGCTACATTTACTGAAGCGGCGGCGCCGCGGGCCTCGGCGTTACGGACGTTCCGTCGCCGAGATCCGGCGCGGCCGACGCGGGATCAGCATCGGCGTCGCCTGCCGATAGCGCTCGAAGTCCGGACGGGTCTCGGTGAGATGATCCTCCAGCATGGGCACCCCAGAGACGTATCGCAGCAGCGCCGTCAGCAGCAGCGGCGCGACGATGGTCCACCAGTCGGCCGCCGGCATGGCCACCAGCCAGACGCCCCACCAGAACAGGATCTCGCCGAAATAGTTCGGATGGCGCGACCAGGCCCAAAGGCCGGTGTCGCACAGCGCCGGTCTCGGGTTTCGGCGCCGAAAGCGATCGAGTTGCGCGTCGGCCGTCGCTTCGATCGCAAGTCCGGCGACCGCCAGGACCAGACCGAGCGCCGAGACGATCTCGAAGGCTTGCGGCGGCGCCAGCAGCGCGCGCTGCGCCGGCGCGGTGAGGATCCATTGCAGAAGCGCCTGGAGCAAAAACACCACGAACAGGCTTTTCCACCAAAAGCCCGGCTCCCAGGCGCGGCGCAATTTGGCGTAACGCGGATCCTCATGGGGCTCGCGCAGCTTGCGGGCCACCATGTAGACGGCGAGCCGCACGGCCCAGAGGGTGATCAGCGCCAGGAGCGCCACCGAACGCGCGTCGTCCGGCCCCTCGGCGTAGATCCAGCAGATCCAGGCGACGACCGCGAAGCCGGGGCCCCAGGCCGCGTCCACGACGCTGGCGTCGCGTCGCCACACGCTGATCGGCCACAGCAGGGCGAACAACCCCACCGAGGCGGCTAGAGCGCTCGCATGCGCGGCCCAGGGCCAGACCGAGGGCAACGCGGCCCCGACGGTTTCGGACGGATCCATGAAGCTTCCAAACAGGCGAAAAACGGCTCCGCGACGCGCGCGGCGCGCAAGCATGACAGGTTCGACGCGCGCGGGGCTCTGGATCACCGCCGGGGGCCGCGGCGTCGGCACAGCCGATGCATCCTCGTCCGAGCCCAGGGCGGGGCGCGCGTTCAGGCGCGCGCCTGGACCGCGGCGGCGCGGAGCGATAGAGGTGACCGCGGCGAAGGGGGACCGCCGGCGGGCGCAGGAGCCCGTCGACCGCTCGCGCGGGTTCGGAGTGCGCCGCATGGCAGAGCGTGAACAGTCGAAGGACGGGACGACGGGCCTCGCAGCCCCGTCGGCCGCTTCGGCGCGTCCGCCCGCGACGGGCGCGCCCGGTCGGGAACGGCCGGTGTCGCTCGCCGACGCCCTGGCCGACCGCGGCGCGCCGGCGCCGGACGACCAGACGGCGGGCCGATCGGGGGATCGCGAAGACGGCGCCGAGGAGGACGCCAAGGAGATCGCCAAGGAGATCGCCAAGGAGGGCGCGAAGGCGGGCGCGCCGCGCGCCGCCGCCGACTCCGCGTCCGAAAGCCCGGCCGCCGAAACCCTGTCCGCCGAAACCCTGTCCGCCGAAACCCTGTCCGCCGAAGACCCGATCGCCCAAAAGCCGCCGGTCGAAGAGGCTGAGGTCCAAGACCCTGCAGTTGAAGAGTCCGCCGCCGAAGACCCGGCGGGCGAGGACCCGGCGGGCGCCGACCTGGTCGCCGACTCGTCGGCCGCGGAAGACCTGGCGTCGGCCGAGCTGGAGGGCGTCGACCCGGACGAGGTCGACGAGCCCGATCTATCGCATCCCGACATCGTCGCCGCGGCCGAGGCCTTCGCGCAGCGCCGCTCCGCCAGCACCGAAGAGGATTTCATCGACCGGCATAAGCTCGGCGAATTCCTGCACGGCGCGCGCGCGACCTTGGGCAAATTCAACCTCAAAGCGGTCGAACGCGATCTGCGGATCAAAGCGCGCTATCTCGAAGCGATCGAGACGGTCGACCTCGCGCGTCTGCCGGCCGACGCGTATCTGCCGGGCTATGTGCGGGCCTACATCCGCTATCTGTCGGCGGGACTGCCGCCCGAACTGACCTCGAAGCGCGCTTACGAAAAGTTTCTGGTCGAGTTGTCGGCGAAGCGCGCCGAGGCCGCCGAACGCGCCGGCGCGCCGCTCGCGAGCGGCGCAGGGCGTCCGGCGTCGGCGGGCCCGGATTTCCGGGCGGCCGCCCCGCGCGAGGGCGGGGTCGCGACGCGTCGACGCATCTCGGCTGAAGACGTGGTCGCGGC
>CAZBIG010000019.1:0-16429 GCA_964491865.1 uncultured Neomegalonema sp.
CCCTTGTCGCGGCGGCTGACCGCGCCGATCCTCGGCGACGGGGCGGCGCTGGCCTCGGCGCTGCGCCGCGCCGAGGACGGGGGCGCGGCCGCCGTCGCTGAAACCCGCGCCGGAGAAACGCGCCGCCCGCTTGCTTTCGTGTTCTCGGGCAACGGCTCGCAATGGCCCGGCATGGGCCGCGCCGAACGGCGCGACGACGCGGCCTTCGCCGCGCGCCTCGACAAGATCGACGCGGCGCTGGCCCCCCATGCGGGGTTCAGCGTGGTCGCGGCGCTCGAGGCCGAGGATCTCGACGAACGGCTCGGGGCGACCAGCGTCGCCCAGCCGCTGCTGTTCGCGCTGCAGGCCGCCGCGGCGGACCGGCTGGTCGCGCTCGGTCTCGAACCCAGCCTGTTCTTCGGGCACAGCGTCGGCGAGATCGCCGCCGCCTACGCCGCCCGCGCCATCGACCTCGACGGCGCGGCCCGGCTGGTGGTGGCGCGGTCGCGGCTTCAGGAAAAAGCCCGCGGTCTCGGCCGCATGGCGGTCCTCGGGCTCGGCGTCGAGGAGGCGCGGGCCGCGCTCGCCGCCGCGGGCTTCGAGGATCTCGACATCGCGGGCGTCAACAGCACCCGGAACGTGACGCTTGCCGGGCCGACCGACCGGCTCGCCGCCTTTGGCGAGATCGCCAAGGCGCGGCGCTGGCTGTTCCGCGGGCTCGACCTCGATTACCCGTTCCACAGCCGGCTGCTCGACGGGTTCGAAGACGCGTTTTTAGCGGCGCTGGCTTTCGACCGGCCGCCGCCTGGCGGCGCCGGGCGCTTCATCTCTACGGTGACGGGGGGCGTCGAGCCGGCCGAGACGCTGAGCGCCGCTTATTGGTGGCGCAACTTGCGGGCCCCGGTGCAGTTCGCCGACGCGGCGCGGGCCGCGGTGCGCGAGGGCATGGCCGTGGCGCTCGAAATCGGCCCGCGTCCAGTGCTGAAAGCCTATCTGCGCGACGCCTTCGCCGAGGCGAGCGCGCCCGGGGCCGTGTTGTCGAGCGCCGAGCCGCCGGCGCGCGAGGACGCGGCGGCCGAAACCCGGTCGCAGGCGGCGGGGGGCGGCGGATCCGAGCGGGGCGGGGCCCTGGTTCGCGCCGTCGCCGAGGCGCTGGCGGCGGGGGCGGCGCATCGCGTCGAGACGGTCTTCGGGCGCGACCCGGCCGGGCCGGTCGATCTGCCGCCGACGGTCTGGTCCGGCGTCGACGCGGGCGCGGGCGCGAGGAGCGCCGCGGCCGCGTTCGGCCAGGCGCACCCGCTGCTCGGCTGGCGCGCGGCCGGCGACGCGTTGGTGTTCGAGAACGATCTCGACCCGCAGACCCATCCTTTCCTCGCCGATCATCAGGTCGCGGGTCAGGTCGTTTTCCCGGGGGCGGGGTTCGTCGAGGTCGCGCTGGCGGCCGCGGCCGAAGCGCTCCAGTCGCCGTCCGCGCGCGTGCGCGACCTCCACATCTTCGCCGCGCTGATCCTCGAGCCCGGGCAACCGGCCAAGCTGCGCACGCGCGTCGCGCCCGATCTGCGGACGGTTCTGATCGAAAGCCGGCCTTACGCCGATCCGACCGCGGCCTGGACGCTGCATGCGCGCGGGCGGATCGCGCCGGCGGCGCCCTTGGCGACTTCGGATCCGGAGTTCGCGCCGGGGCCCGACGCGGCGGCGCTGTTGTCATGGGACGCGGAGCGGATCTACGCGCTCGGGCGGGCGCGCGGGCTCGACTGGGGGCCGATGTTCGCGCTCGCCAAAGACGTCGCGAAGGTCGCCCCGTCGCTCTACTGGATCGGCCTCGACGCCGCTCGCGCGCCGATCGGCGACGCGCTGGCGCTCTCGGCGGACGCCGAGCGGCTGCACGTTCATCCGAGCCTGCTCGACAGCGTGCTCCACGGCTTGCTGGCGGGCCTCGAGGATCCCGATTGGGCGCCGGATCCGACGCTGCCTTATGTGCCGGTGCTGTTCGGCGAGATCCGCGGCGGCGGGGCCGGGCGCAAAGCGGTCCGCGCCGGGGTGCGCATTCGCCGGTGCTCGGCCTACGCGTTGCTCGCGGATCTGCGGCTCGAGGACGCGGACGGCGCGCCGGTGCTCTGCGTCGACGGCGCGCGGCTGCGCGCGAGCGCGTTCCGCCAGATCGACGCGCCGCTCGATTTGACCTTGGTCGCCGCGCCCGGCGCGCCCGAGGCGACGGGCGGCCCGCCGGCCGGGGTTTTCGCCAGGGCGCTGGACGCGATCGCGGCGCGGGCCGCCGAGCCGCGCCAGGAGACCGCCTCCGACGCGTGGCTTTTGCTCGACAGCGCGGCGCTGCGCGCGGCGTGGGAGATCGCCGCCGACCCGACCGCGCCGACCGACGCGGCGCTTGCGGCGCGCAAGGTCGCTCTGGCCGCGGCGCTCGACGCGGCGGATTTGCTGACCGACCCCTCCGGCGCGGCCGACTTGCCCGCGGTCTCGGAACTGATCGCCGCCGCCCTCGCCGAAGACCCCGCCTGCGGCGCGTCGGCGGCGCTGCTCGCGCGCGCGGCCGCGACCGGGGACGGCGCGGACGACGCGCCGCTCGCGCCCCTGGCCCCTGGGCTGGTCGAGCAGCATCTGACCACCCATCCGCACGCGGCGGCGCGGCGGGCCGCGGCGTTCGAGCTTCTCGACGAGGCGCTGTCGGCCTGGCCGGGGGACCGCCCGATTTCGGTCGGCGTCACAGGCTACGGCGCGGCCGCGATCGCGGAGGCGGCGGCGCGTCGGCTCGATCGCTTCGGGGCCCGGGCGACGTTGATCCTGTGGCCGAGCGATCCGCGTCTCGCGGCGCAGACGACGGCGCGGTTCGGCCAGGATCCCCAGGTCCGATGCCTGGCGCCCGACGCCGCGCCGACCGGTCTCGACGTGATCCTCGATCTCGGTTGCGCGCGGCGCCCGCTCGATCCGGCGGCGGCCCGGGCCGCGCTGGCGCCTGGCGGCGCGCTGATCGCGGCGACCGCGGCCCCGAGCTTCTACGCCGATCTGGTGTTCGGGATCGAGCCCGGCTGGTTCGACGGCCTCGCCGCGGCGCCGCTGAGCCCGTTGGCGTCGCTCGCCGAGCACCGCGCGCGTCTGGCGCGCGCAGGCTTCGCGGCGCCGCAGTCGGCCCCGCTTGGCGGCGCCGGCTCGCTGATTTTCGCCGAGCGCCCCGCCGAGGAGCCGGCTCCGGTCGCGCCCCGGCCCGCGCCGAGCTGGCGTCTGATCGACGGCGCCGCCGGGCCGGCCTGGCTCGCCGAGGGCGCCGCGTTGGACGCGTCAACCGCCTCCGTGACCGTGCTGCCGGCGCCGGCCGAGGCGCCCGACGACGACGATCGCGCGCCCTCCGAGCGTCTGGCCGCGGTTTGCGCGGCCGCAGGCGCTTGGCTCAGCGCGCCCGACCGCGCGCCGGGGCGGCTCGCCATCGCGTTGATCGGCGCGGACGTCGCGGCGGGGGCGGACGGCGGCGACGACCCGGCGGCCGCGGCGCTGGCGGCGTTCGCGCGCACCGCGCTGAACGAGCATCCCGACGACGCGGTCCTGGTGATCCGGGCCTCCGACCAGGCCTGTTTCGAGCGCCGTCTCGGCCAAGCGCTGGCCGCGCTCGACCGGCGGGAGGAGCCGACCTTGGTCGGGCCCGCGCCGCGGAGCCGTCGGCCGGGGCCCGCGCGCGTGCGGCCGCGGGCCGGCGCCGAGGGCGCGAAGCGGATGTTGACGGTCGCAAGGCGCGGCCGGCTTGAAAGCCTCGCCTGGGCCGAGCGCCCGCGCCAGGCCCCGGGCCCCGACGCCGTCGAAGTGGCGATCTCGGCGGCGGGTCTCAATTTCCGCGACGTGATGTGGGCGATGAACCTGCTGCCCGAGGAAGCGCTCGAGGACGGGTTTTCGGGGCCCACGCTCGGCTTCGAAGCCGCCGGCGTCGTGGTGCGCGCCGGCGCGGACGTGGCGGCGCCCCGGGTGGGCGAGAAGGTGCTGGTGTTCGGCGCCGATCTGTTCGCCAGCCACGCGACCGTGCCCGCGTCGGCCACCGCGCCGCTGCCCGACACGGTTGATCCGGCGCGCGCCGCGGCCCTGCCGGTGGCGCGCCTGACCGCGCATGTCGCGCTGATCGAGCGCGCCGGTCTCAAAGCGGGCGAATGGGTCCTGATCCACGGGGCCGCCGGCGGCGTGGGCCTGGCCGCGATCGACATCGCCCGCGCCGTGGGCGCCAAGATCGTGGCGACCGCCGGCGCGCCTGAGAAACGCGCGCTGCTCGAGAGCTTGGGCGTGGACGTGGTCGCGGGCTCGCGGGACATGGCCTATGCGGACGCGGTGCGCCGCGCGACCGGCGGGGCCGGGGTCGACGTCGTGCTGAATTCGCTCGCCGGGCGCGACATGGAGCTGAGCTTGTCCTTGCTGAAACCGTTCGGGCGGTTCTGCGAGCTCGGCAAGCGCGACTATTACGAAGATTCCGATCTGGCGTTGCGAGCCTTTCGGATGAACCTCAGCTATTTCGGTGTGGATCTCGATCAGATCTTGGCCCGGGTCGAGGGCGGGCCGCGGGCGGCGTTGGCGGGGCTCGGCGAGACCCTGGCCGGGCCGCCGTCGCCCTTCGCGTCGGTGCGCGCCTATCCGGCCGAGGCCGCGGCGGACGCGTTCCGGGCCATGCAGCGCGCGGAGCATCTGGGCAAGATCACCATCACGCCGCCCGCGCCCGAGACGGTCGTTCCGACCGCCGCCTCCGGCGGGCGCTGGGCGCTCGACCCGGACGCCGCCCATCTGGTGACCGGCGGCACGGGCGGTTTCGGCTTGGCCGCCGCCCTTTGGCTCGTCGAGAGGGGCGCCCGCAAGCTCTGCCTCGTCTCGCGTCGCGGCGTGACCGATCCGGCGGCCGCAGCGCTGTTGGAGCGGCTGCGCGCCGAGGGGGCGACGGTGTCGATCGCTGTTGGCGACGCGGCCGATCCCAAGTCGGCGGCCGCCGCGCTCGATCAGGCGCGCAGCCTCGGCCCGCTGACTTCGGTGGTGCACGCCGCGGCGGTGTTCGACGACCGGCTGATCGGCGACCAAGACGCGGAGAGCTATCGCGCGGTGATCCGGCCGAAGGCGGACGCCGCCGAGCTGCTCGACCGGCTGACGCGAAGCGATCCGATCGAGCGCTTCATTCTTTTCAGCTCGGCGACCACGCTGCTCGGCAATCCGGGGCAAGCGAATTACGTGGCGGCGAACGCGTATCTCGAAGGCCTGGCCGAGCGGCGCCGCCGCGCCGGTCTGCCGGCGCTCGCCCCGGCTTGGGGCGCGATCGCGGACGCCGGCGTTCTGACGCGGAGCGCGGCCGCGGCGGCGCAGCTGCAATCTCGGCTCGGCGAAACCGCGGTGACGGCGCGCGAGGCGCTCGACGCGCTCGAGGCGTACGCGCTCGACGCTGACGACGGCGCGCCCGAATCGGCAAGCCCGGTGATCGGCCGTTTCGACTGGCGTCGCGCCTTTCGCGAGCTGCCCGTCCTGGCGCGCGCGCCGTTCGACGGCCTGGGCGCCGCCTATCGCCGTCGCTCGGACGAACTCGACGCGGGCGCGCTGCGCCGCCGGATCGCTGAAATCGGCGCCGACGCCGCCGCGGCCGAGCTGCTCGGCCTGCTTCGGCGCGAGCTGTCGAGCGTGCTGCGGATGTCCGCCGAGGATGTGGCCGTGGATCGCTCCTTGGCGGATCTGGGGCTCGATTCGCTGATGGCGGTTGAGCTGCGCACGGCGATCGAGGACCGCTACGGGTTCGAGATCCCGGTGTCGATGCTGAGCCAGACCACCACCATGGCGGGGCTCGCCGCGCAGATCGTGCGGCGGACCGAGAGCAACGAGGGCGCGGCGGCGTCGGGCGGCGCGATCCTGCCCGACGCGCTCGCCGCTCGGCATCTCGACGCCGAGGGGCAAGCGGCGTTGGCCGAGAGCCTGTCGAGCGCGCCGAAGCGCGCGGCGGAATAGGGCGCGTCGATTTCGGCGGGCGTCGTTCGGCGGGCGTCGGGCCGGCGGGGCGAGATCGGACGGGCCAAAAGTGAGCGAGGGGCGTGAGCGGCATGTTGACGGACGCGGCGAAGCAAAAAGCTTTGAAAATGGCGCAGGCGGCGCAAGCGGGCCTATCGCGCAGCATCGCGCCGGCGCCGACGCCGGCCCGTCAGGCGCGTCGGTTCGAAGATCTTGAAAAGCATAAGGAAATCGCCTCGTTGCGAGCCGTCGGCGCGATGACCGGCCTCGAGGACCCGTTCTTCCGTCCCCATGCGGGGCTGTCGAGCGCGACCGCCGAGATCGGCGGGGCCGAGGTGATCAATTTCGCCAGCTACGACTATATCGGCGTGAACGGCGATCCGCGGATGGTCTCGGCCGCCAAGGCAGCGATCGACGCGTTCGGCGTGTCGGTCTCGGCGAGCCGCCCGACGGCGGGCGAACGCCCGTTTTACGGGTCCTTCGAGCGGGCGCTGGCCGATCTCTACGGCGTCGAGGCGGCGCTCGCTTTCGTCAGCGGGCATGCGACCAACGTGTCGACCATCGCGACGCTGGTCGGCCCCCGGGATCTCGTGATCGTCGACCAACTCGCCCACAACTCGATCGTGGTCGGCGCCGAGCTGTCCGGCGCGGCGCGACGCACCTTCGCGCACAATGATCTCGGCGCCCTGCGCCGTTTGCTCGAGCGCGACCGCGACGGTTTCGACAACGTGCTGATCGTCGTCGAGGGCGTGTACTCGATGGACGGCGACTATCCGGATCTGCCGGGGCTGGTGGCGCTGAAGCAGGAATTCGGCGCGTGGCTGATGGTCGACGAGGCGCATTCGCTCGGGATTCTCGGGCGCTCGGGCCGCGGGCTGTGGGAGCATCACGGGGTTCCCGCGACGGCGGTCGACGTTTGGATGGGGACCCTCGGCAAAAGCCTCGCCAGCTGCGGCGGCTATATCGCGGGGTCGGCGGCGCTGATCGACATTTTGAAATTCAAGGCGCCCGGGTTCATGTACAGCGTCGGGGCCCCGCCGGCGATCATCGCCGCCGCGCACGCCGCGCTTGAGATCATGCTGGCCGAGCCGGAGCGCGTCGCGCGGGTGCAGGCCGTCGGCGCGCGCCTGTTGGCGGGGTTGAAGAGCGTCGGCGTCGATACGGGCACCAGCTTGGGGGCCGCGGTGATCCCGGCCATGCTCGGCAGCTCGCTGCGCGCGGTGGCGTTGTCGCAAAAGCTGCTCAAGGCGGGCGTGAACGCGTTCCCCATCGTCCATCCGGCGGTTCCGGAACAAAGCGCGCGGTTGCGCTTCTTCGTCACCGCGGCGCACACCGACGCTCAGATCGACCGCACGGTCGAGATTGTGGATCAGCTCATCCGAAGCGAACCGGCCGACGATGCGGGCTTGCTCAAGAGCTTGGCGGGAAACGGAAGCGAAGCCGCTCGGTGAAGGGGCGGCGCAGGGCTCGGGGCGCGAACCGGCCGAGCCGCGCGCCGAGCGCGATCCAACTGGGAAAAGCTGTAAAATCGCGCCCCCGTTCGGCGGCGTCGGCGATCCGGCGCGCCGCCGCCTCGGCGCTGATCTCCATGGGACGGGGGCCTTTGAACCCGTCGCCCATCGGCGTGCGGATGAAGCCCGGGCACGCCAGGGTGACGCCGACGCCGAACGGCTCGACGAAATCCCGCAGCCCTTCGCAGAATGCGTTGAGCCCTGCTTTCGACGCGCTGTAAGCGAGCTCGTCGGCGATCGGCTGAAGTCCCGCAAGCGAGCTGACGGCGACAAGCCGACCGCGGCCGCGCGCGCATTGCAAACGCGCGACGGCGGTCAGAAAGCAAACGGCCGCCGTGAGATTGACGTCGATCTGTTCGACCGCGAGCGCTTCGTCTTCGATCTCGCCCGCGCGTTGGGCGCCATGCAGAACGCCCGCGTTCGAGATGGCGAGATCGATCGGGACCGAGGCGTCGACTTCTTCGACCCAGGCCCGGACGGCGAGCCGGTCGGTGATGTCGAGGGGTCGCCAGCCGATCTCGGGCGCCGGGCGCCCCTGCGCCGCCGCGCGGTCGGCGCAGGCCTGCGCGACTTCGGCGAGCTTGTCGCCGCGCCGCGCCGTCAGGCTCAAACGCGAGACGCCGCGCGCGGCGAAGGTTTCCGCCAGGGCGGCCCCGATCCCGCTCGAGGCCCCTGTGATCGCCACATGAACCGGCGCGCTCACGCTGCAACAACTGTGGGCGTTAGTCGGTCGACTCGTCTTCCTCGATCTCGGACAAATCGCCCGGCTCCTGATCGACCGGCCCGAGTTCGCCGGTCACGTCGTCGCTGGTGACGAAATCATAGATCGGGGTCGCGGTGATCACCTGGATCACGCCGAGAGCGGCGGCCACGCTGCCGATCGCGAGGATTTCAAAGGACATCAAGTCGTTCCTCATAAAACCGGCTGCGATCGCGGTACCGACCTTCGCCCCGGGCTGTCGCTTCAGCTCTTGACTAGCACAGTCGTCAGGCCTCCGCCGACTGCAATTTCCATGCGGGCGCCGAAATCGCGTCGGCCGGTTGCGGCCCATGCGCCTTGGCCAGCTGCTCGATGTCGACCCCGATCACGCGGTCGACCACGGCGCGGCAAGCGACCCGCCGACCCTCGGGGTTGAAGAACGAGCCTTTGACTTGGACCGTCCCGCCAAGGAGGCGCACGAAATCCCGCACCAGCTTCGAATCGATGGCGTCGGGCTTGCTCCAGAAGCTGTCGAGACCGCGCTGGTGGGTCAATCCAGGCACGTCATAGACGGCGTCGCCGAGCGCGATCACGGGCTTAAGCGCCCGCAGGGCGTGCAAGCCCGACGTCGAGTTGATCACGACCACGCCTTTCGACGCGTTCACCAGCGTTCCAAAGGGCCCGCCGTCGATCACGCAGACCCGGCGCGAGACGTTGTGGCGTCGCGCCGCCCGGGCGACGCGCCGCGCCCAGTTTTCGTAGCCGTTGTCATGGGGGTGGGTTTTGAACAAAAGCCGCGTGGCGCGAGGCGCGTGTTTCGCGAAAGAAGCGACGACCTCGTCGATCATGTCGCCGACATGGTCATAGTCGGAATTGTCGCGCACGGCGTAATCAGATTGAAGCTGCAAAGGCGCAAAATAAAACGGCAATTCTTTAAGTAACAGCTTCGCGCAAACCCCTCGGGTTTTGCGGCCCTTGAACAAGTTTCCCAAGCTGTTCAGGGCAAACGAGCCGTAGTCGACGACCGGGTGATAATAGCGGTTGTGGTCGAAGCGCCAAATCCGGCGCGGCGTCAGACCGTTGACGAGATGAAAGACGACTTCGCGCCACGCTTCTTGAAAAAACGGGTGCGGATACAGCGTCGCCTGTTCAACATCCTCGTATTGGACGGCGGCCGCGCTGATCGTCTTCGGATCCCGCGACATTTCCGAGTATCGACCCATGCCGTTTCGCTCGAGCGTGAGCCAATCGGGTCGCAGATAGCCGTTCTCCATGACATGCACGGCGATGTTCTCGGCGCGCGCCAATTCGATAGCGGCTTGATGATGGGGCAGCCGGTCAGCGTACAGGAAAATCCGTGTGATTTCTTTGACGTGCAGGTAGCGGCGAAGATACGCGCGCCAGTCGTCGAGGCTTCCCGAAAAGCGGTCGGCCGGTCCACGCCAGAACAACAGATCGGCCGGCGCGAAATGTATCTTTGAAACGGTCGCGCCGGCGAGGTCGAACGCGTCCGCAAGTTCTCGCCAAAAAATCGATGGGGGACCCTGCAAGAATAGTATCCGCTCGCCCCGAGCCTCGTCCTCGCTTTCAACTAGATCCCGCACGCGGCTCTCCCATCGTTGCGCAGCACCCATCAACGCCGTTCGGGATGGGGTGTCAACGGCAGTCCAGACAGCCCCGCGCGCAGTGCGGCATTGACGTGACGCTTAACGTATTTGGTGTTCAGTGACGATGGCAAGGCCAAATATTGTAGATACTCTGGGTTTCCCGCGCCCTGCGAGTCCCGATCTTAATCAAAGCTCGCCGCGCTGCTCGATCCTGATCACAGTCGGGGTTTAGAGCGCGTAAACGGCGCGGATCCGGGGGCCGAGGCGCCCTTTCAGAGCCATTGGCCGGGGCTCATCAGGCCAAGTCGAACCAATTGTTCCGAGCCCTCATAACGCACGCTCAAGCCCGGCTCATGGAAATTCTCGTCTAACCTTTCCAAGTAGGCCGCGTATTCGCGGCCGTCTGCGTAGTGTTCATTTCGCATGCGTTCTTCGCGCGCCTTCTCCTCGAGGCGGGAAACAAATTTGAAGTGAAACAAGACGCTGGTCACGCTGGGGCCATGCGGCGCATGCGCCTTGTTGAGGAGAAATGGCAGCGCGTCATGAGTGGAGTGTTGATAGTGATAATGCCGTCGCCACTTGACGAGCGGGATCTTATTGACCGCCGCCGCTTCGACAGGGCGCCATTTCGCGTGCACGCGCAGTCGCGGGCCGCCGCGAATCCAGAGGCCGCCGTTCACGCCTCGGGCCATGACATAGCCGTCGCGATCGAAGTACGGGCAGGCGTCGAATGGATTCGCGCCGTCCTCAAGCACCGTTTCGCGCAGCGGTCGATCGCTATAGGCGTCCACCAGCAGGGCGTGCAGGCAAGGCCGCGCCTCATCGTCAAGATGCTGCGTCAGCGCCTTCAGGCTCCGGCTTTCCATTCGCGGGAAAACCAAGAATTCGTCGGGGTCGCACGTCACGCACCAATGATCGACGCCGTAACGCCGCAACAAATCGTTGCACCAAAGCATGCCAAAACGCGAAGCCTTGTACGACGCCTCGGTCCGCCAGACCGAAACATCGGACTGTTCGGCGGCCCATGCCGAAAAATGATCAGTTGAACCGTTGTCGACGAATAGAAAGTGTGAAACACCCAGCGAACGGTAGTAATCGGTGAAAAATCGCAACCGATACGCTTCGTTTCGTAGGCAGCAAAACAGCAAAATGTCCCCGCGCTTGATCTGCGCGGTGTGATCTTGGACGCATCTCAACTGACGGCCGAAGCGGCGGTCGTGAGCGCTGAGTCGGGCGTAACGCAGGGTCGTCGCGATCGGGCGGGTCGCGCGACGCCAAAGGCTGGCGCGATTCGCAGCCGGCGCCGCCGTTTCAGAGGTCATGGCGCGCCCCTCCGTTCGCTTCGGGCGCCGACCGCTCTCGGGGCGGCAGCGCGGCCCGCAGCAGCGCTTGCGACAGATGAAGGAACCACTCCTCGGACCGAAACGCCGAATCGTCGATCGAGGTTTTCAGGCGGGCGAGAACCTCGCGCCGCTGCAGCGCCGTCTCGGGCTGATCCTCGGGCGCGTAAGGAAAGAACACCGTGGTCGGCGCGTCGGCGGTCGTCGCGTTGGACGCGCGAAGCAGCTTGTCCAAGTCGGGGGAGAGCTGGGCCTCGATCGCCCGGGCCTGGACATCGTCGGCCGGCTCGCGCGCCGACGCCCCCGCGCGCCGCGCCAACGAGCGCGCCAGCCGGCGGCGCCCCTCCTTCGGCCCATAGGACAGCGGCAAGCGCACGATACGAAGCGCCTGCTCGAAGTAAGAGAGGCGCTCGAACAGATCCGGCTCGATCAAGGGCGACCACAGGATCACCGGATGCCTGGCGCAGCGATCGATCGCCCGCGCGAGGTGCAGTTCGGGGTGCAACGCGCGCAACGGCGGCGCGTCCACGATCAGCCCGTCGACGCTCGACGGCCTGTCGGCGCGCGGATCGGGGCGGTCGTCGAAGGCGGTCGGAATGATGTCGACGTCGAGATCGGCGAACGCCCGGCGGACCGTGTCGACCGGAGCCGGCGGCCCGAACACGACCGTGAACGGCCGATCGACATGCGCCAGCACATGGCCGGCGAAGGCGGCGTCGTTCGCCTGGCTGCGCAGATGAACCTGACCCGGCTTCGCCGATCCGGTTTGCGCGGCGATGCGGGTCTCGATGATCGTGTCCGGCTCGCCGATTCTCGACAGATCCTGACCGTCGTCGGGCGCCGCGGCGATCGCCAGGCACGCGTCGCGCAGGCGCCGCGCCTCTCCAAACGCTTTGCGAAAGAAGAACCGGTTCAGCTGGGGGACAAGGTCGACATGGTCGTCGTGAAACACCCTGGGCTTGCCTTTTTCGTTGAACGAGAAATGCGTCAGCGTGAAATTCGCGATCGCGCCCGGTTCGGCCAGACGATGCGTCAGCGTCTGGATCACCAACTCGTCGGGAATGAAGGTGCTCTCGAAAAAGCGCATCGCCTTGGGGTTCTCCGCGCGGAAGGCGAGCAGAGCGCGGCAGGTCGCGCCGGTCAGACACCACCATTGCGAACCGAAGCGGGCCTCAAGGCCGAGCGGCATCTTTCGGCGTACGCCGGCGAGACGTTGCGCGATGACGCCCGCATGGTGCAGTCGCGGGGTGCGGCGCATGTCGAACGGGAAATACAGGCTGTAGCGTTCGTGCCTTAGCCCGCCTTTCATCCAGCTGGCGTCCTGCGCTTCGATGAACTCGCGGCCCGGATGCGCGCTCAGATAACGCTCGAGGGCCGCGACGGGCCGGGCGGGCAGACAGCCGCCGCTCAGCAGAATCACCCGGTCCGCGCCCCCCTGACGGTCGATCTCCTCGAGCAGCAAAAAGGTGGCGTCGACCAGACCGTAGGATCCCCAGCCGCAGCGCCGCCGACGGGCCGTGAGGAACAAGCGGTCATCGGCTGCGACGCGGTCTTTCAGCGCGGCGAAGTCGTCGGCTTTGGCTGCGGCGTCGAAATGAAAAACCGCGACCCCGTCCGACGCGGCGTCTACGAGGGCCTTGGCCAGATCGGCGGCGTCATGCGGGGCGTCGTGACAGAGGATCGCGAAGGCGAGGCGCACGGGTCGAAGTCTCCGCCTTGGTCGAGGCTCGCGGCGCGCGCCCGCAACACCGCTGGCGCGAGCGCGCGCGATTGGGCTAGCCCGCGGCGCCTGGCCTGTCCAGCGATCGCGATCGGAGCTGAAGCTTTGGTGCGCGGTCTTCGGGCGATACGCGGGCGACGCCCAAAAAACAGGCCGCCCGGGGGGGCGGGCGGCCTGCGCGTCTCAGGGACGAAAGCGCGTTCTTAGAAGAAGAAGTCGTCGCTGGTGATGTCGCTCGACGTCACGCCGTCGATCTCGAGGACCCGGCCGCCCGAGAAGGTCAAGGTCAGCACCCCGCCCGACTCGCTGCGCGTGGCGTTGTTGAAGTCGGTCAGGGTCACGTCCGAGAACCGGTCCACGCCGTCTTCGAAATCGACCACGCGGTCGGTGCCGGTCGACACCACGAAGACATCGGCGAAGCTGCGGCCGTTCGGATCGCCGCGGAGCGTGTCGTCGCCGCTGCCGCCGCCGATCGTGTCGGAGCCGCCGCCGCCGGAGACGAAGTCGTCGCCCGAGTCGCCGTAGACTTCGTCGGCGAGGAAGTTGCCGAACATCGTGTCGTCGTCGGCGCCGCCGTACAAGATGTCGGCCTGGCCGCCGCCGAAGACCCGGTCGTCGCCGGCGTCGCCCGACACGCTGTCGCTGCCGTTGCCGCCCGACACGGTGTCGTCGCCGCCACCGCCCGATAGCGTATCGTCGAAGATGTTGCCGAGCACGCGGTCGACGCCCGCGCCGCCATACAACTCGTCGCGGCCGCCATTGCCTTCGATCGTGTCGTCGCCGTCGCCGCCGTAGACGGTGTCGAGGCCGGCGAGACCCTGGATGAAGTCGCCGCCTTCGCCGCCCACGATCGAGTCGCGGTTGCCCTGGCCGAGCAGCGTGTCCGCGCCGTCCCCGCCATAGATTTCGTCCGAACCGGCGTCGCCGTTCAGCAGGTCCGCGCCGGCGTCGCCGTAGAGCGTGTCGTTGCCGCCTTGGCCGCTGATGGTGTCGTCGCCGGCCCCGCCGTCGGCTTCGTCATTGCCGGCGCGCAAGTCGACCGTGTCGTCGCCGCCGAACGCCGCGACGACGTCGTCTTCAAACGACATGTCAAACGTGTCGGCGCCCGACAATTCGTCTTCGATCAGCGCCAAATCATCAGCAGTCGACGGGGTGTCGACCACCTCGAGCAGGTCCGACACCGCGATGCTGATGTCCGAAATCTCGAACACGGTGGTGCCGACGGGCAATTCGAAGCTGTAGCCGGTCACGGTGCCGCTGGTCGGAATGCCTTCGTCGTCGAAGGTGAAGCCGGTGCCGACGAAACGGTCCGCATCGGTGCCGTAGTTGAGAAAAATCAACGTCGAGCTCAGGTTCTCGCTCTCGACGCCTTCTCCGACCTCCGAGAGGTTGAGGTCTTCGTTGATGTCGAAACCGCTGCTCGCAGTGATGTTAGCCATGGCTGGTCCCCCGTGACTGATGAGCCTGTTGAAACGGTGACCGTCTCGTAAGGCGCGCCCGCGAACTAATCAACCGACTTTTTTCGGTTTGTCGCGACGGCCTTTACGAATCATCAAGTCAACGGTGCAGGCGGCCGGGCGAGCCAAACTTCATGAAAGTATTGCAATGCCGCGCGGCGCGACGGGCGTCAGGCGAAGTCGGCGAAGGTCAAATCCTCGAGCGCCAACCCGTCGAGCCGAACCACCCGCCCGTCGCCGAAATCCACGATCAGATGATCCGCGCCGTCGGTGATCGTCGCCGCATCGAACGCGTCCTCGGCGACGCCCGTCAAGCGGTCCACCCCGTCCTCGAAGTCGCGGATCCGATCGGTCCCGGCGGTGACGCCGAACTGGTCGGCGCCGCGATTGCCCTTCAGGGTGTCGTCGCCTTCTCCGCCGAACAAAGTGTCGTCGCCGCCGCCGCCGCCCAGGAAATCGTCGCCAAGCCCGCCGTCGATGATGTCGGGCGCGAAATAGCCGAACAGTCGATCTTCATCGTCGCCGCCGTACAGCGTGTCGCGCAATTCGCCGCCGAACACGCGATCGCGGCCCGCGCCGCCATAGACGACGTCGTTGCCCTTGCCGCCCGAGACGGTGTCGTCGCCGTCGCCGCCCTCGATTTGGTCGTCCTTGATGTTGCCGAGGGCGAAGTCGTCGCCCGAGCCGCCGTCGAGAACGTCGCGCCCGCCATTGCCTTCGAGCGTGTCGTCGCCCGAGCCGGCGTCGAGCGTGTCGAAGCCGGCGTCCCCGCCCAGGAAATCGTCGCCCGAGCCGCCGTCGATCAGATCGCCCATGCCGCCGCCAAAGATGACGTCCGCGCCGTCCACGCCGCGCAAGCTGTCGGCGCCGGCCCCGCCCTCGATGTCGTCGTCGCCGACCCCGCCGAACACCGTGTCGTCGCCGCCGTTGCCGTAGACGGTGTCGTCGCCGACGCCGACCACGATTTCGTCGTCGCCGTCTCGCGCGATGATTTGGTCGTCGCCGGCGAAGCCGTTGAAGAAGTCGTCGCCCGCCGACAGGTCGATCTGATCGTCTCCGGAGAGGTTCGACGTGAAGATCGCCAAGTCGTCGACCGGGTCTTCCGAGGCCGAGGCCGCGATGAATTCGAGGATGTCGATCGAGACGTCGTCGAAGGACAGCTTGGCGACCCCGACGGGCTGCTCAAAGCGATAGCTTTCGACCGTGCCGCCGATCAGAAAGCCGTCGTCGTCGTAAGTGAAACCGGTCCCGGCGAACCGATCGGCCGAGCCGCCATAGTCGAACAACAGCAGCGTGTCGGTCGCCACGAGGTCCACGACGCCGTCGCCGACCGCCGACAGGTTGACGTCGTTCAGCAAATCGAACGCCGAGGTGACGTTGAAGATCGCCATGCCCGATTCCCCTTAGACCAACCCAGCCGCGCGACCCTTGACCGGCCTGCGGCCGATCGTCAATGCGCGGGCGGGCCGGGCGACCAGGGGCCGCGCGGTTCGGGGTCAGAACAAGAAATCGTCCTCGGTCAGGCGCGGCGCGCCGGATCCGTCGGCGAAGCCGTCGAGATCGAACCAGACCGCGCCGGCGTCATGGCGCAGCGCCAGCCGCGTCGCCCCGTCCACGGTCTCGACCGACTGGACCGCGCGCTCGAACGCGTCCGCGTCGAGACCCGAAAGCCGATCGCGCCCCTGCTCGAAGTCGAGGATCAGATCCGCGCCGCGGGACAGGACGAACCGATCGGCCCCGGCGCCGCCCTCGAGCGTGTCGTCGCCGCCGCCGCCGAACAGCGTGTCGGCGCCGCCGCCGCCGCGCAACCAGTCGTCGCCGCGCTGGCCCGAGACGCGGTCGTCGCCGCCCTGGCCCGCCAGAGTGTCGTGCAGCATGCCGCCGAACAGCCGGTCGGCGCCCGCGCCGCCCCAGAGCGCGTCTCGTCCGCCGCCGCCCCACAGCCGATCGGCGCCCGCGCCGCCCGACAGGGTGGCGAAGCCGACCCGTCCGCTCAGGCGATCGGCCCCGTCGCCGCCGTCCATCCAGTCGCCCGCGCCGCCGCCGACCAGCGTGTCGGCCCCGCCGGCGCCGCGCCGGCGGTCCGCGCCCGAGCCGCCTTCGAGCGCGTCGTCGCCCGCCCCGCCGAACCGCCGGTCGTCGCCCGCG
>CAZBIG010000020.1:0-16040 GCA_964491865.1 uncultured Neomegalonema sp.
GAAGCGGCCTCGACGGCGCGGCGCTGCGACGCGTCGGCGGGCAGCACCGACCAGTCGCGCCGCGCCGGGAGGGCGCGGTCGAGCTCCGCGATCGGGGTCAAGCTCTTAGCGTGCGGATAGGGCTCGGAGGGGCTCTCGACCAAATGCCGGATCAGCCGGTTCTGCGCCGCACGGTCCTCGATCGTGACGAGGTCGCGCCACATCAAATATTTGGCGAAGGAAAAGGACGCGATCGCCGCCGTTTCCTCGACTTCAAACCCGTCGACCGTCCGCACGGCCTCGCGCGCCGCCTGGAACAGGGCCTTTAAGAGACCGGGCTCGCCCGCGGCGAGCAGTCGGGCCACGTCGGGGATCTCGACGCCCGCCTGCTGCCGCAGCAATTCGAGCAACGTGTCGTTGAAGCGGATTTCGTCCTCCGCCAGGTGCAGCGTGACCGCGCCGCGCAGGCCCGGCCGGCGAAGTTGCACCGGAACCAGCGCCAGCGGGGCGCGGGCGGTCGCGCCCGATTTCGCATCGCGCCAGCGCATTGCGCCGAGCGCCAGCGCGAGCGTGTTGGCCCCGCTCTCCTGCTGGGCGGCGCGGGCTCGGCGATGCAGGCCGAGCAGCCGGCGCTCGAGTTCTTTCTCGGTGACGTCGGCCAAAAGCTCGTTTTGGCTCAACAGCTCGATCGCGACCGCCCGCTTGGTCTGGAGCGGCGCATCCGACCAGGGGGCGCCCGGCCCAACATCGCGCGGCGCGCCGGTCACCGGAACCGCGAGCCCCCGGTCCTGGCGCGAGCGCATGAGCGCGACGGTCCGGTCGGGCTCGCCCAACACGATCGGCAGCGCCGTGTCGCCCGAGGGAAGGCTCAGCAGCCGGTTGCGCCGGGACAGATCAAGCAGCTTGCGACGCCAAAGCTCGAGGCGCGACGCGTAGGCCGGGCTTTGAAGCAATGTCCGGCGCGGGTGCAGCGGCGGGGCTTGCTCGACCGCGGTGATCGACGCCCCCGCGGCGGTTTCCGGCGCGACGCTCGTCGGCGTGTCCATGGGCCGGATCCGCTGCACCGTCCGCGCCCGGTGCAGATCCAGCGCCATCAGGAAGTCCTCTTCGACGTCGAGGGCGAGTTGACCCGCCCCGGTCTCGATCGCGTCCGAGAAAGCGGGCGGCGTCTGCTGGGTCGCGAGCGTGGCCTCGAAAAAGATAAGGTTCTGGCAATCGATCTCGCGGCGCAGGCGCTCCGGGTCGTCGAGGATCGTGCGGCGGGCGTCGCTCGGCCGAAGCCAGACGCCCGGAAAGGCGTGCCCTCGGGTGAAGCAGAGGACCGGGTGCAAGCCCGCTTGCTCCAACGCCGCGGCGAACAGAAGGGTCAGGTCGAGGCAGTTGCCGAGCCGCTCCTCGAACACCCGGTCCGGGGTGCGGATTTTCTGGCCCACGGTTTCGAACGATGCGGGCGCCGTGGCGTAAGAGAACCGGCGCGCGGCCACCGCCGACCAGATCGCGGAAGCGATGGTCCAGACGCGGCGCGGATCGTTCGACAGGTAGCCGTTGATCGCCCCGTCCAGCGCCGAGTCCTTGAGCGCCTCCGCCGCCGCCTTCAGGATCTGCTGGACCGCCGGCGCGTTCGGCAGCGCGAAAGCGGCCAGCAGCTCGGGCGCGGACGACAGGCCGCCCCACTGGCCTCGGGTGAGGAAACGAACGGGCGGCCGCGCCTCGGCGATGGCGACGCCGTCTTTCGTCAGCTGGAACACGAGCTCGCCGCGCTCGGCCTCGGACCGCGCCTTGAGCGCCGCGCCGTCGAGTTCGATGGTCTGGTCGTGCTTCGGGATCTCGAGCGTCGCGTTCGGGTGCAGCCGGTCGAGGCGCCAGACGCGCGGACGGCAAAGCTCGGGCTGCGAAGATACGCTCAGCACCAAGTCCTCGAGCGGCTCCGCGCCGTCGTTGCGAACCCGAAGCGAATACACGATCGGGTACGCGTTTTGGTGCGAGGCGTAGGAGATCGCGTCGACGACATTGGCGATGATCGAGACGGCGGCGCGCTCCTCGAGCGCGTTTTCGAAAGGCTGGCCCATAGGTTTCTCCCCAATTCGGCGGCGCGCCGGCCGCCCTCCCCAGAGCGGAGCCGGACACGCCGTCATCGTTCGCAGAGAGCGGCGTCTCTGCGCTGTCGGCGGTTATGGTCGACCGGGCGCGGAGGCCGGGCCGGCGTGGCGGCGAGGCGGAGGTCTGGCGGCGGCGGGGCGTCGCCAGAGGTTAAGCGTGGCGCCTTGGAGGACGGCGGCGGCGGCGCGGATGCGGCCGACGGCGGGACGGGACGCAAGCGGTCGTCACAAGATCTCCAGCGGCGAGGGGGGCGCGCATCGCGGGCGTCGGTGGCGAGCCGTCGACCGCGCGCATGGTTTCAGCTCCTTTTCTTCCGGTTCGCGCGGTCGAGACGCGCGTTGGTGAGGGCGCGGACGAGCGCGTCGCCGACGGCCTGCGTCTGCTCTTCCGTCAAGGCGTCGACCCGGTCGCGGTCGACGGTGATCGACAGCCAGTCGGCCAGGTCCAGCCGCAGCGTCTCGCGCGGGGCGGCGGTTTGCGCGTCGCCGCCGAGCGGTTCGAGCGCGCGCGACATCGCCCCGACCCGTTCCGAGAGCGCGAGCTGCCGCGCCGCGACTTCTCGCGCGATCGCCTGTGGTTCATGCGCGGTCGACGGCGCGCGCGCAGCGTCGATTCGGTCTGGCGCGACCTCGCTCGTCGGGTCTGGATGGGGACTGAACGCCAGCGCCAGCAGCGCCTCGTTCGACAGGTTTCTGGTCTCGACCGCGACCTTGGCCAGCGGCCAACCGTCCTTCAGCAGCCAACGCGCCGCCAGATATTGAACGATATGGCGGTACCCATAAACCGCCTCCTTTTGGCGACGCTCGGGCTTGTCGAGCACGCCTTCGGACACGTAAAAGCGGATGCGCCGAGCGCTCGGTTTTGAATCGTCCTGTTCCCAGGGCGTCCTTCTGTTGATCTCGTCCAGAGCCGTCGCGAGTTCGTCGGCGGAGCCGCTGTAGTTTTCGTACTCTTCCCGCAACCCGTCTGGAGTAAACGGTTTCTGGTCGTCGCTTTGAGTGTTACGGTCATCTGTCATGCCGCCCAGATAGCGCCGCCAGCGCTGACTGTCAATGACAGCGATGTGCGTAAATTTGTGGCCGGTCGAAATCGCTCAGCGCCTGGCGACTTGGTCTGGGTCGGGCTCCACGCCTGTGTCGCGCGCTCCGCGGCGGCGGGCGCTCGGCGGTCAGCGCCGAGAGAACCCCATCTTCGCCGCACACGTCGGTCTGGCCCTCCAGCGCTCCGTCAACGCCGGTGAGCGCGCGGCGGACCGGGCGATCAGGATCGAAATCCGGCGCGCCTGAGCGTAACTGCTCTTGACGCTAATCTCTCTATTCCTGATTGCGCGCAAAAGAAACGGGCTCAGGTGACCTTGATCACATGGGTGCTGTTTTATTCGAACAATCGATTAAAATAACCTCGCAGTCAGTTTCCAAGATTGCGGGCTGAGCGCCGAGTCGCTTACGCAACGACCGGTGCGGTAACTGCTGGGACGACGCCGCCATGGAAAGCGTCTTCTGTTCGCTTCGGGCCGAAAGCGCGGGGAGCCGGAGCTGTGTCCGCCCAGACGCGGCGCGCGCGGACGCGCTCGACACGGTCGGGCAGGTCGACGACCGCGCCGCAGAAACGACGCGCAACGTCTACGGTAGCCGCCGCCCCTAGGGGGGGCGGATCCCCGCTTCGGCCAGGCGGCGCTGAGGAGAGCCAAGGGAAGGTTGGGAGGCCTTGGGTCGAGATGAGACGACAGTCAGCTTTGTCGAAAGGCGCCGGCTGGGCGGCGGCCGTGGCGATCATGATCGCGACCGGCGTCGACGCGCAAACGCCCCGGGCCGTATCGGGGTTAGGATATGTCGAGCCCGCCGGGGGCGTGGTGCGGGTGAGCGGCCCGATCGCTCTCGGCGCTGTCGCGGTCGCCGATCTGCGGGTGAGCGAAGGCGATCACGTCACTCAGGGCCAGATTATCGCCAAGCTTGACAATAACGCGCGCTTTGCCGCTGCGCTCCGGGTCGCGGAGACCGAAGTGGGGATCCGCCGCGCCCGATTGCGGCAGGTGCTCGCCGGCGCGACGACCAGCCAGATCGAGATGCAGCTGGCCGTGATCAGCCGGATCAGCGCCGAACTTCGCGCGGCGGAGGCCAACTGCGACCGCGTCGTGGCGCTCATGTCTCGAGGGACCGCAACTCAGGCCGCGGTCGACCGTGAGTGCGGAACCCGTAATGCGTCGTTGCAGCGATTGTCCGAAGCCGAGGCGCAATTGGCGACGATTTCGGGCATCCGGCCCGAAGACGTCGCGTTGCGCGAGGCGGAGCTGAAGAGGGCCGTCGCCGCCGTGGCCCTGGCGCAGGCTGAGCTGGAGAGCACGTTGGTGCGCGCGCCGCTCGACGGCCAGGTGCTTGTCGTGCACGCGAAGAGGGGCGAGCGCATTACAGAGCGCGGGATCGTCGAGATCGGCCAGACGGCTCAGATGTGGGTCAGCGCCGAGATTTACGAGACCGACATCGCGCGGGTCTCGGTCGGACAGTCGGCGACCATCCGAGGCGACGGCTTAGAGCGCGTCCTTCGAGGGCGCGTCGAGCGCATCGGCCTTGTCGTCGGGCGCAACGAGATCGCCGCCACCGATCCCGCGGCGGATGTCGATGCGCGCGTGGTGAAGGTCAAAATCGCCGTGGCGCCCGAAGACAGCAGCGAGGTCGCCGCGCTGACGAATCTGCAGGTTTTTGTTGTGATCGAGCCTGACCCTTAATGGTCAGAACGTCTGGGCGATTTTTGCGCTGTTCGCCGACAACCGCTGCATCATCTCGTCGGCGATCACCGCCCGGGTCGGGCGAGACCGGTCGCAGAGACTGGCGAAAGCGTCGCGGTCGATCACCAATACTTCCGTCGGCAGCTCGCCATCCGCGATCACATTGGCTTGCCGGCGCGAGTCTTCGCTGAGCAGGCCCATCTCGCCGAAATACGCGCCGCGCTGTTTGAGATGGGCGACCTCGCGCGTCGCGCCGTCTGGCGTGTCGACCGAAACCCGCACTTCGCCTTTGCTGAGAATAAAAAACGCGTCCGCGGTCTCGCCTTGCCGGATGATCGCTTCGCCGGGCATGTAAAGACGGCTTGTCGTTTGTTCGGAGAGCTCGGCGAGATGGCGATCGTCAAGATTTGGAAACACGAGAGAGATCTGTTGAGCGATCGCTGTGGTAAGTCGCCCATCGGCCATATGTAAAATCTCGTCGGCGTTATCCAGGATCCGCAGATTGTGCGTCACTATGATCGCCGCGCTGTTCTGCTTTTTGGACAGCCGGCAGATAAGATCGACAATCTCACGCCCCGTGGTCATGTCGAGCGCAGCCGTCGGTTCATCCGCGACGACGAGGCGTGGTTGATGCACCAAGGCGCGCGCCACCGCCACGCGCTGTTTTTGTCCGCCCGAGAGCTCGGCGGGGTAGGCGTTCAAACGGTCGCCGAGCCCGACTTGGTCGAGCATGCTTTCAGACAGTTTCCGCGCCGCGCGTCCGGAGAAGTTGGGCTGAAGCTCAAGGCTCTGCTGCACGTTTTGGCGGATCGTTAAAAATTCAAGTAGATTAAAGTGCTGGAACACATAGCCGACACGACGACGCATCTTCAATAGCGTCCTGGCGTTCGCGCCGTTGAGCTCGACGCCGAGTAGTTTCAGGCTGCCCTTTTGGACAGAGCGGAGGCACCCCATCAAAGAGATCAGGGTCGTCTTTCCCGAGCCCGAATACCCGGTCAAAAAGACGTTTGTTCCAGAGTGGATGTCCAGGTTTATGTCGTGCAGCACCGGCTTCGGCGCTCCTGCTTCAGAGTAGGCGTGCGCCAACCCACGAACACTGACGAAAGGTTCAGGTTGCGTCGGCATCGGCATGCTATCCGAACAGGTCCGCGGGGTCCGCATCTCGCAGCTTTCGAACCGCCAAGAGCGCTGAAAGTATACATATTGAACAGATTATGCCGAAGACCAATGAAATTCTGTCCGGCGACATCTGAAATTCGAGTGAGGTGGCTTGCTCCGTGACTGAATACATCCAGAAAGAAATGGCGAGCCCTGGTCCGAAACCGGCGCATGCGAGAAACAGAGCAGATTTTAAAACGATAGAGTGTAGCTTTGCGTTGCTGAACCCGATCGCCTTGAGGGTGGCGTAGTCCCTGATGTGTCGCGTGATCAACATGTACAGAATTTGATACAAAATGATCACGCCAACTCCAATCGCGACAGCGACGCCAATAAAGAAAACTGTGCCAACCGGCGTATTGAATTCCCAGTAGCGCCATTCTTTTTCAACAAGCCCAGTTTTGCTTAAAACTCTAACATCTTTCGGAATAACTTTTTGCAGGCGCTGCACGAACTGATCGGCGTCAACGCCAGGTTTGAGTTTGATCAAGCCCATATCAATGAGACCGCGATCCCGGATAAAGACCTCCATAAAGGTCACGTCGCTGATTATAACATGCGCGTTGGATGAGGTGTTGGAGCCGAGTGAAAAGAGTGCTTCAATCCGCAAGGCGCTTTGCAGCGTGCCTGTTCTCATTTCAGTGCGGAAGGTCCCTTGGTCTTGGACAAAATTGATAATCGGCGAAAATTCATTGCGAGACTTGACATCGATTAACGCCGAGCGGCGTCGCGATAAGATGTCACGGTGGGCTTCAACTTCCGGGATCAGGAGGGCGTTTTTGCCGATGGGCACGCCGATAACTTGTACAAGGTCTAGAAAGTTCGAAGATCCGGCTGGATCTCGCAATTGGGCTACGCCCAAATAGAGCGGGGCGACTGATACGACTTCATCGTAGGCGAGCGTTTGATAAAGGCGATGATGCGAGAAATGTGGGGATCTCAAGGCCGTCGTCAGCGAGGAATCGTACATCACGATTTCAGCGTCGAACCGGTTGGGAAGATGCACGAGCGTCGTCAAGAAGGACGACCGAAAGCCGATTTGCGCGAACAGAAATGCGGTAATGAAGGCGATGCCGACGATTGCAGATAGCGTCTGGATCGGCTGGTGGCGGAGTTGAAGCCAGAATAGCGGCGTCTTCATGATGTTGCGGCTCTGATCCTGTTCGACCCTGCGCCGACGCCAAACCCTCGACACACTGCGACGCGTCAAAGTTTCTGCGGCGAACTCATCAACCGAATCGGTCGCCGTCGTTAGAAATACACGGAATTAGTCGGCTCGACGCAGGCGGCGCCGTCAACCGGGGAGAGTCACAATCTCGACGCCCCGCGTGACCGGGCAACAGGCCAGCCCGGGCCCCTGATCCGCGCCCGGGTCGCCGTTCAAGCGTCGGTCTGGATCGGGCCGGCGTCGAACAACGCGTCGGCGACCTGGCGCCGGAGATCGACGGGCAGGTCGGCTCGCCCAGAATGTCGGGCCCGAAAGGCGGGCTGAGCCGGGGCGCCTTGGAAGCGCGGACGCTTTCCGAGACGCGCCAGAACCAATGACGTCCACACAATGAGCAAGAGTAAATGGTGCCCGGGGGCGGATTCGAACCACCGACACGCGGATTTTCAATCCGCTGCTCTACCAACTGAGCTACCCGGGCGTCGCGTCGAGCCCCGTCCCGACGCGGAGACATGGCTCTAGCCGACCCGAAAAAGCCTGTCCAGAGCTTCGCTAGCCGCCGGGCACCCGGTCCGGCCGGTCTGCAGATCCGAGCGCCTGATCCTCGGCGTCAGGGTCGTCGGTCTCGAGCGCCGGGGTGGCGTAGGCCCCGGTCAGCCAGCGGCCGAGGTCGAGGTCGGCGCAGCGTCGTGAACAAAAAGGCCGGTACCGCGCTTGGACGGCGGCGTCGCAGATCGGGCAACGGGAGGTCCCCGCGCGAAGAGCGGTCGGCTTCCGGACGGTCACGGGCGTCTCCAAAGCGCGTCGAGGCGGGGGCGGTCGCGCCGTCGGGTGAGCTCGAGCAGGCCGAGCGGCCCCCAGCCGGCGACCTTCAGCGGATCGGCGCCGGCCGCGCGCGCGATCGCTGCGGCCAGACGCGCGCGCTCGTCTGCCGCCGGGCCCGCGAAATCGATCAGCACCATGCCGCCCAGGCCGCGCAGACGCAACTGGCGCGGGATCTCGTCGGCGGCGCGCCGGTTCGCCTGAGCGCGCGGCGTCTCGGCGCTGTCGACGTCGACTGCGATCAACGCCTCCAGGCGTTCGATCGTCAGTCGGCCGCCGCCGGGCAGCGCGACCCGCGGGGCCGAGAGCGCGTCCAGGGCCTCGGCCAGCGCCGTCGCGTCGGGGCCGTCTGGGCGCTGGTCGCGCAGATCGGCCGCCGCCCGTCCCCAGCGGGCTTCGGCCTGGGCGGCGAGATCGGGGGCGGCTTTGAGCCGTCGCGGCGGCGCGAGGGGGGCGGCCGCAAGCGCCGCGGCCTCTGCCCGCAGCGCGTCGGCTTCGGCGATCAGCGCCGCGTCCGGCGCCGCGCCCGCGGCCGTTCGCGCGACCCAGCCGCCCGCGTCGGCGTATGGCGCCAGCAGGGCGGTCAGCGCGGCCCGACGGTTTTTGTCGGCGATTTTTCGAGAGAGCGTCGTCCCCGCGGCCCTCGGCTGCAGGACCAGAAGTCGGCCGCGGTGCGTTGGTTTCGCCGTCGCCTGGGCCGCCTTTCGCCCCTCGGCCGGACGCACGATCTCGACCAGAAGCGCGTCGCCCGACGCGAGACCGTCGGCCGTCGCGAGATACGCCGTCTCGTCGCCGAGGTCGAGGAAGGCGGCGTTCTGGTCCGGCAGCAGACGCGTCGCGCGAGCGGCGAAGATCTCTCCGGGTTCTGGGCCGTCGCGGCGCTCGGGGCGGATCAGCAGATCGTCCAGGCGGCCGCCGCGCCACAAGGCCGCCGCCTCGATCGGGCCGTCGGCGGCGTCGAGGCGGAGAAGCTGGGCCGAGACCGGCGGGGCGGCGCTGCGGCTCATCGGCGCCTCACGCGGCCGGCGCGTCGGGCCAGCGCGCCGTCACCGGAAAGCCGGCCCCGGCCAACAGGCCGGCCACCTCGACCAGCGGCAAGCCGACGACATTGGCGTACGAGCCGTTGATCGAGACGGCGAACGCCCCGGCGAGGCCTTGGATCGCGTAGCCGCCCGCTTTGCCCCGCCATTCGCCGCTGTCGAGATAGGCGTCGATCTCCTGCGCGGACAGCCGTTTCAGCTTGACCTGGGTCTCGACGCGCCGGGTCCGCAGCGTCGGGGGCGCGGGCCGGGCGTCGCGCGGGGGCGCCGCGGGCTCGGCCAGGGCGACGGCCGTGATGACGCGGTGGCGGCGCCCGGAAAGAAGCGCGAGATGCGCGCGCGCGGCCGTCGCGTCCGCCGGCTTGTCGAGAATGCGGCGGCCCGCGGCGACGACGGTGTCGGCGGTGAGGACCAGCGCGTTCGGGCGCTGGGCGGCGACCGTCAGCGCCTTTTCGCGCGCCAGGCGTTCGGCGTAGGCGCGGGGCAACTCGTCGGGGCGGGCGCTTTCGTCGATATCGGCCGGGACGACCTCGTCCGGCGTCAGCCCGATCTGGGCCAAGAGCGCGCGGCGTCGGGGCGAGGCGCTGCCGAGCACCAGGGGCGGGGGGGCGCTCACGGCGCGTCTCGCCGGGAGGCGTCTGGCCGGGGCGCGTCCGGCCGGGAGGCTTCTCTCCGGGGCGCGCCTCGGCGCAGCGCCTTGAAGAAATCCATCAGAAACGCGGTGCTGACGCCGAAATTCACCAGGCCGTTGGCGGCCGCGACGCCGCCGAGAAGACGCCATTGCTCGGGCAACAACACGTCTCCGAAGCCGAGCGTGGTGAAGGCGATGGCCGAAAAGTACAGGGCCGGCTCCAGCTGGTCGAACACCCCGATCGACAGGAAGGCGAGGGCCCAAAGCCAGACGCCGAGCGCATGGGCCGTCAGCGTCCACAGCGTCACCGCCGCCGTCGCCGCCGCGATCCGCGGCCCGCGCGGGCGGCTGCCGAGCCACGCCCGCCCCCGGTTCAGCGCGGTTTCGGCCGCCGCCAGCATCGCGGCGAGCGCGATCACCGAGACGCCGGCGACGATCCCTCCGATGAGAAGTTGCGCGCCCAAGGTCCGGCCCTCTTTGCGCGTCTCTGGCGAGCCGAGCCGCCGGACGAGCGTTACTTGAACCGGTAGGTGATCCGGCCCTTGGTCAGATCGTAGGGCGTCATCTCGACCTGCACCTTGTCGCCGGCCAGCACGCGGATGCGGTTCTTGCGCATCTTGCCGGCGGTGTGCGCGATGATCTCGTGGCCGTTCTCGAGCTCGACGCGGAAAGTCGCGTTCGGCAGCAGCTCGACGACCACGCCCGGGAATTCGAGGGTCTCTTCCTTCGCCATAGGGTCCTGTTCAATAGATATCAGCGCCCAGCCGGCGCGCCGACGAGCTTCGCCGCCTAAGTGGCGCCGCGCGCGGAACAAGTCCAGCTTTGCGCGGCCGTCATCGCGGGCGAAAGCGCGCCCGGATGCGCGCGGCCAGGGCGTCTCGCAGGCCGCGATAAGCGGTCAAGCGCTGCTCGGCGTCGCCGTCGGCCGCGGTCGGGTCCGGCGCGTCCCAGACCTCGAGGCGGTCGCCGGCGCCGTAGGCCGTGGCGCGCTCGGCCGCCGCGGCCGACAGCGCGATCACCGCGTCGAACGCGCCGACATCGCCGCCCGCCGTCTCGATATCGACCAGAGTCTGGTGGTGGTGGCGCGACAGATCGACCCCGAGTTCGCCCATCGCGCGCGCCGCCAGCGGATCGATCGGTCCGCAGGACAGCACGCCGGCCGTCGCCACCGGCCGGTCGGGGCCGACGATGCGCCGATAGAGCGCCCCCGCCATCGGCGACCGGATCGCGTTATGGGTGCAGACGAACAGCACGCCCGCCCCCTGGCCCGCCCCCTGGCGCGAGGCCGCGACCGCGTCGTCCGCTTCAGAGGGCTTCGCCGCGATCGCGGCGTCGCCGTCGGGCGAGCCGGGGGCGGCCATGATCAGACGCCGCTCCGGACCGGGCCGACGAGCGCGCAGATCACCGTGAACAGCCGCCGCGCGGTCTCGTGATCGACCGCCATCTCGGGGGCCATGCGCCCCTTCAGCGCGTCGGCCGCTTCGGCGTGCAGCTCGCGGCGGGTCTGGTCGAGCAGTTCGATCTGGCTGGGCGGCAGGCGGCGCACGGCGTCGTAATAGCTGTCGCAGATCGCCAGATAGTCGCTGATCAGCGCGTCCAGAGCGGACAAGGGCACATGCCCGGCGGTCTCGCCGCCGGCCGCGTCGGTCGCGCGGATCGCGATGCGTCGCTCGGCCAGGCCGAGCGTGACCGCGAAGGGCCCGGTCCCGGCGGCTTTCGCAGGGCGAAAGCGGTTGTTCTCGAGCAGCTCGAAAACCGCCACCTTTCGTTCCTGATCGATCTCCGGCGTCGGCGCGCCGCCGGCGTCGTCGAGGGTCAGTTCGGCGATCCGGTCGGCCTCGGCGAAGGACGCGCCCGCGTTCTCGTCCTTGCCGGGGGCGCCGGCGTCCGCGCCGCCGCGCGTCGGGGCCCCGCTCATGACGGCCCCCGGTTCGCGCGCGCCGCGATCGAGCGCGCATGGGCGTCGAGGCCTTCCGCCGCGGCGAGCCGTTGCGCGGCGGGTCCGATTTGCGCCAGCGCCTCAGGCGTCGCCTTCAGCAAGGTGGTGCGCTTCAGAAAGGCGTAGGAGGACAGCCCGGAGGCGTATCGCGCCGCCCGCGCCGTCGGCAGCACATGGTTCGGCCCGGCCACATAGTCGCCGAGCGCTTCGGGCGTGTGCGCCCCGAGAAAGATCGCGCCCGCGTGCCGGATGTCGGCCGCGAGCCCCTCGGGATCGGCGATCTGCAATTCAAGATGTTCGGGCGCCAGGCGGTCGACCAGCTGGGCCGCTTCCTGGAGATCCCGCACCAGGATCAACGCGCCGTTGGCGCGCCAGGACGCGCCGGCGATCTCGGCCCGCGGCAGCGTTTCGAGCGCGGCGTCGACCGCCGTCGCGGTCGCGGTCAGCAGGTCGGGGTCTTCCGAGATCAGGATCGACTGGGCCGCCGGGTCGTGCTCGGCCTGGGCGAGCAGGTCGAGCGCCAGCCAGTCCGGGTTGGCCGCGGCGTCGGCGACGATGGCCACTTCCGACGGGCCGGCGACGCTGTCGACGCCGACCGCGCCGAACACCGCGCGCTTGGCGGCGGCGACATAGGCGTTGCCGGGGCCGACGACGACGTCGACCGGCGCGACGCTCTCGGTGCCGTAGGCCATGGCCGCGATCGCTTGCGCGCCGCCGATCCGGTAGATCTCGCTCACCCCGGCGAGCTGCGCCGCGTACAGCACCAGCGGATTGAGCGCGCCCTTCGGCGCCGGCACGCACATGGCCAGACGCCGCACCCCTGCGACCCGCGCCGGCAGCGCGTTCATCAGGACCGAGGACGGGTACGAGGCCGCGCCGCCCGGCACGTACAGGCCCGCGGCGTCGACCGGGGTCCAGCGCCAGCCGAGCTCGACGCCGGCCTCGTCGGTCCAGCGCGCGTCGGTCGGCGCTTCGCGCCGGTGGAAGGCGTCGATCCGGGCCGCGGCGAGTTCGAGCGCTTCGCGGTCGGCGTCGGGCGTCGTCTCGCAGGCGTGGGCGATCTCGTCCTCGGACAGGCGCAGGGTCTGGGGCGTGAGCGCGACGCCGTCGAACTCTTCGGTGAAGCCGATCACCGCGGCGTCGCCGCGCGCGCGGACGGCCGCCACGATCTCCGACACGGCTTGGGTCACATCGACCGCGTCTTCGCGCTTCGCCGTCAGAAGCGCGGTGAAACGGCTTTCGAAATCAGCGTCGCGGGTCGACAAGCGCACGGGCATTTCAAACGGTTTCCATTCGGCGGCGATAAACGGCGACCCCTAAGACGTCGCGCGGCGAGGCGTCGGGGGTCAAGGGGCGGGCCGTGCGGCCCCGTCGCGCGGGCCTTTTCGCGCGGGCCTTTTCGCGCCGCCCCGTCGCGCCCCCCCCCGTCGCGCCCCCCTGGGGCGGTCGGGTTCAGGCGCTCTGGTCGCTGGGCGAATGCGAGGGTTTGCGCTTGGCGCTCCACGGGCGGGTGAGATCGCGCACGGCGATCTCGAGCGCTTCGACCTCGAGGGCGATCTCGATCGGCGCGCCGGTCAACGCGTCGGGCGCGCAAATCAACCGCAACAATCCGCCGGGGTCCGGCGTCTCGGGCGTCGGCGGCTCTTCAGGGTCCGGCGTCGACGCCGGCTGGCGTGCGGGCGTCTCGGAACCGGGCGCGCGCGGCGCGGTCTCCTTAAGCGCGGCGCCGCTGTCTGACGGCGTCGCCCGAGGTTCGAAGCGCAGGCTCAGCAGCGCCAGAGGGCGGTTTTTGTCGGACGGATCGATCCCGGTCGCCCGGACGCGCAGCACATGGTCGACATGCCCGCCGACGCGCACCCGCTCTTCGGCTTCCGGGCGTTCCCAGCGATAACGGTTGGCCACGAAGGCGAAGCGCCGTTGTTTCGGCAGCCAGGCCAGGTCGCCCGACAAAGCCGCCGCGTCTTGCAGCAGCGCCGAGATCACCTCGAGATCCGCGGCGTCGCGCGCGATCAGGCGCACGGGCTCGAACTCGTCGATGAAACGCGCGTCTCGGTCTTCGGTCACGGACGAGCCTCCGGGAGGGCGGGCGCAGGGCGCGGCGCGCGCCTCGGCCTTACACCGCGTCTTGCCGCGCGGGTCAAATCGACGACCTCGCGCATTTCGGTTAACGGTTCGCCAAGAACGCGCATGCCACTGGACGCGGCGCGAACGAGACAGCTGGTGGAGGACGTCATGGCGGAAGACCGACGCGCCGAGGACGGCGCGAAATGCAATCCGGTCGCGCTGGCGGTCGCGCCGCTGGCGGCGCTGTTGGCCTTGGCGGGTTGCGCGGTCGTCTCGGCGACTTCGACGGTCGTCGGCACGGCGGTCGATGTCGGCGCGACCGCGGTCGAAACCACGGTCGACATCGGCGCCGGAGCGGTCGATCTGGCGGTCGGGGACGACGACGAGGACGACGACTAGCCCTTTCGGCCGCCGGGCTAGTCCTTGAGGCGCCGGATCTCGGCGCCGCACGCCGCGAGCTTTTGCTCGACATGCTCATAGCCGCGATCGAGGTGGTAGACGCGGTTCACGACCGTCTCTCCCTCGGCGGCGAGCCCGGCCAGGATCAAGCTGACCGAGGCGCGCAGATCGGTGGCCATCACCGGCGCGCCTTTCAGCCGGTCGACGCCGCGGATCACGGCGACCCCGCCCTGGACGTCGATGTCGGCCCCCATGCGGATCAATTCGGGGGCGTGCATGAAGCGGTTCTCGAAGATGGTCTCTTCGATGCGGCTCACGCCCTTGGCCAGGGTCAGAAGCGCCATCATTTGCGCTTGCAGATCGGTCGGGAACCCCGGATAGGGCGCCGTCGCGACGTCGAGCGCGTCGATATGCCCGTTGCGCCGCCGGACGCGCAGGCCCGCCTCGGTGTCTTCGACCGCGATGTCGGCTTGCTCGAGCTTGTCGACCAGCGCGCCGACCAGCCGGCGCTTGCCGCCGATCAGTTCGACCTCGCCGCCGGTGATCGCGGGCGCGAGCATGTAGGTTCCGAGCTCGATACGGTCGGCGAGCACCCGATGCGATCCGCCCGACAGCCGATCGACGCCCTCGATTTCGATCACGTCCGTGCCTTCGCCCTCGATCTCGGCCCCCATCTTCCGCAGGCACCGGGCGAGATCGACGATTTCCGGCTCGCGGGCCGCGTTTTCGAGCACGGTGACGCCCTTGGCGATCGAGGCCGCCATCAGCAGGTTTTCGGTGGCGCCGACCGACACGACGGGAAAGCGGAACCGCGCGCCCCGCAACCCGCCCGAGGGCGCTTGGGCGTGGACATAGCCGTCGCGAAGCTCGAGCTCGGCGCCCATCGCGGCGAGCCCTTTCAAGTGCAGGTCGACCGGACGCGCGCCGATGGCGCAGCCGCCCGGCAGCGACACGGTGGCGGCCCCGAACCGGCTGAGCAGCGGGCCGAGCACCAAGATGCTGGCGCGCATCTTTCGCACGATGTCGTAATGGGCCGTCGTGTTGTCGACGTTCCCGGCGCGCAGGACCAGGCGACGCCCTTGCTCGGACAGCTCGACGGCGACCCCGAGGCTGACCAGCAGCTTCGTCATGGTGTCGATATCCGCAAGACGGGGCGCGTTGGTCAGCTCGAGAGGTTCGTCGGTCAGCAGCGAGGCCGGCATGAGGGTCAGGCAGGCGTTCTTCGCGCCGCTGATCTCGATGGCGCCCTTGAGCGGGCGTCCGCCCCTGATCGCGATCCGGTCCATGCGGTCAGTCCCTCGCTGTCGTCCCAAAGCCCCGCTCGCCGCGCCACAGGCGGTTGCGCCGGGCGCGCCCGGTTTCAGCCCGGGGGCGCCAAACGCCGCTCCGCAGAGGGACGCGGGTCGGCCGCCCAGATCTCGTTGGCGGCGAGCTTCGCAGTGCTAGCGATGGAAATGCGTCGAGACAACGGCGCTTGGGCGCCGGGGCGAAAGATCCGGGTCGGCCGCGGCGCGGACCGGGCGCTCCGGGGCCTCGCGCGGCGGCGCTCGACGTTTCGGCGCGCCGACTATCGCTTGGGGTCAGGCAGCGCGGGGCCCGCCGGCCGCGGTTTCGTCGCTTCGGCGCGATCGCGCGCGCGGGCGCGGGCTTTTCGCCGACGCAGGTTCTCTTTGAGCGCGGCCGCCAAGCGCTTCGCCCGATCGGATTTCACCGCTTTGGACGGCTTCGACTCGGTTCCGTCGACCCCAGGTTCGCTATTGTCGTCGAACGTCGCCATCGGCGCGCCACTCCGGTCGTCAAGAACAGGTCCCCGGACGCCGGGGTCGCGCGGCCGCGTCGGGTCGCAGACGAGCTGCGGGGCCCCGCGGCGACGCGTTTCAGTCCTTGCATCCGGCGGGACGACGCGCAATACGAACGCCCGATGCCTGTGATCCACATCGCCCGTATAGCTCAGAGGTAGAGCACTCCCTTGGTAAGGGAGAGGCCGTAAGTTCGATTCTTACTACGGGCACCATTTC